>NZ_JALKFY010000007.1:0-120669 GCF_023242985.1 Frankia sp. Mgl5
CGCCGCCGGCGGCGGGTGTGCCGCCGCCGCCTCCGCCGCCACCTCCGCCGGCGGGTGTGCCGCCACCTCCGCCGCTTCCGCCGCCGGCGGGTGTGCCGCCACCTCCGCCGCCACCTCCGCCGCCACCGCCGCCGCTTCCGCCGCCGGCGGGTGTGCCGCCACCTCCGCCGCCACCGCCGCCGCTTCCGCCGCCGGCAGGTGTGCCGCCACCTCCGCCGCCACCGCCGCCGCTTCCGCCGCCGGCAGGTGTGCCGCCGCCACCACCGCTACCCCCGCCGCCTGCGGGTGCGCCACCACCACCACCACCGGCGGGTGTACCGCCGCCTGTGGGTGCGCCACCGCCGGTGCCCGTACCGCCGCCGGTGCCGCCGCCAGCGGGCGCGCCGCCTCCACCGGTGGGCGCTCCGCCGCCGGTCCCGCCGCCGCCGGTCCCGCCGCCCGTGCCGGTCCCACCGCCGCCAGTCCCGCCGCTGGTCCCGCCGCCGCTGGTCCCGCCGCCGGTCCCGCCGCCGGGCACGCCACCGCCGCTGGTCCCGCCGCCAGCACCAGCGCCAACACCGGCTGCCGGCGTCGCGCCCACTCCGCCGCCGCCCGGAATCACCGTGGGCGCGGGAGTCCCGGCGCATGTGGAGACGCCGACGGCCGGAACGGTCACCAGGAGGTTCCCGGTCGTCTCGTTCCACGGCGAAGCGATCACGGCCATGGCGTGGGACGGCAGCTCCAGAGACTGCCGCGGGCCGAGGGTGGAGATGCCGGAGCCCTGGCTGGTGTCAAACCAGCCGAAGCCGAACGGGACGTCCGACTGGTTACTCACCCGCCAGGCGGGACCTGCGCCGGTGCAGGTGTAGCTGAGTCGCAGCGGATTGGTCTCGAAGTCATCGATGCCGTTGATTTCCCGATCGAAGGGGAGCCGGAACGGGAGCAGTGACAGGAACTGGTCCAGCGTCGCGTCGCCGGTACCGGTCGGTGTCGCCGAAGGGCTGCTGATGATGACGCCCGGGCCGGTGCCCGGGGCCGGGCCCGGACCAGCGCTCGGGGTGGCCCCGGGTGTGGCACTCGGCGAGGCGCTCGGATCGAGGTTGACGGTTATCCCGCTTCCCGTGGAAGCGGTGGGATCCGGCGTGCCGAGGATGCCCTCGGCGATGTCGGCGGACGGGCTCGCGGTCGAAGTCGGCGTGGGAACGGCCCAGGCCGGTGCGGCCGCCGCCGTCATGGCCGCGCCGAGAACGCCGGCCGTGACGGCCCGCATTCTGGTGATACGCATTAATCCTTCTCCCTTGACTGTGACGAGTCGCCATGACACTCACCGACGGCGCCCGTCGAACCGCCCTTATCGGGAGTACGGCGGTCCGGCGCAGGGTGTGGATCAGCGTTTGCCGGTCAGTCTCGACTTGCGCAGAAAACTACCAACGCCAGGTTCACCGCAACCCGGGAGGGTCTGGGGCGAGGGAGAGTTCGAGTGCTCCTCCGTGTTAATCGCGTACTGTGCGGATGACCTTGTTCCGCGAGTCCGGATCTGTGGTCGGCGACGGCTGGCCGATGATCGGGATCCTCGACTCGGCCAGCATGGTCGATCTTCGATGTTGGCTGCGCCGCAGGCATTTGCGATTCGTCTACGCAGCTTAATGTCCGAAATACTCTTTTTGTTCGTCTTGGCGACGGATGGCTGAGCGTAGTTGGTGGGATGCCTGACGTGGTCAGATCCTGGCGTGGTCCAGGTGTGTGGAGGTGGTCTGTCGGTGGGCCGCCGGGCTCGGTATTCGGCTTCATTGGCCCATTCGGGTAGGCAAATTCGGGTAGGTGCCCAAGACAGCCGGTCGGGGTGGAAGACGGCCGCCCTGACGCCTCCGCGGCTCACGCCGACGGCCCGGTGCCGAACATGGCCGAACGGGTCCCCGGCCGCGTCCCGATGCGGTCCAATGGGCGGGCCGCTGCCGCGATCAAGGTCCTGACCTGCGCCAATGGGTTGATGCGGCGACTCTGCGTGCGCCCTGCGGGGTTGAGGTCCGCTGACGACGGCTCGCCTTCGGATTGATTTCGCGTGTCATCGGGATGCGGTGGTAGCGGGGGCTGACCCGAGATCTCGACCGTGGAGCCCGAGACAGCTGAGAAGAAATGCTCGGCTGACTACTTCGGCGCGTTACGGCCTCGGACCGGCGGCCCGGCCTGGGCTCCCGGGCCTACCCTCGCGGTGGGTGGTCCTGAGGAGAGCCGTCCGCGGAATCGGCGGAATCGATTTCCGGCGGCGATGATCCAGAATGTGATCGATTCGTGCCCGTGTTTCGCGGGCTCATGCCGAAATTCTGGGTTGAATTTCGCTTACGGGGCCTCGATCTGATCTGATCTGATCAGATCGAGGCAGGCTGGGTCCGTAACTCGGTCCGCCCCGCCAGTCCACGAAGCGCGCTGCGAGGCACCCAGGGCCGGCGGTCTCGCGCGGATAGCGGCTGAATTCCGGTGGCCGTGCAGGTGAGGTGCGGCGTTTCAGTCGTCGCTCCGGCCGGCGCGGGACCGCTGCTCGCAGTGCTGTCGCAGGCTCTGGGCCTCGGTGTCGACGTAGCGGCGGACCAGTCGCGCCATGAAAAGCGCCACCACCGGCGCCAGCGGCCCGGACTGCCGCAGGCTCAGCCGCACCGTGACCTTGCCGTCCTCCGCGGCGGGCGTGATGCGGTGGTCGGCGACCGTGGTCATGCCGGTGGCCCTGGAGATCCAGGAGAAGCCCGAGCCCGGGGTCAGGTCGGTCACGGTCCACTCGGCCGCGGGCAGTCGGGGCTGCCGAATCCGCACGACGCTGCCGTCGCGCAGTTCGCCGTCAGCCCCCGAGCTCCCGACCGCCGCGGGCCGTGCCGCCATGTCCACGCTGGTCATCGTCGGAGTCCAGGTGGGCCAGCGTTCGACGTCCCGCATCACCGCCCAGACCTCGTCGGACGTGGCGTCGATGGTCACCGAGGTCTCGTAGTACATCGGGTGCCTCCTGTGGGGTGATCGGTTTCTCGACCGGCGCCGGGTGGCGCCGCGACTTGTACCAAGTGGTACATGTACCATCTGGTACATGACGTCGCAAGGTCAGCTGTCGGACAGTCCGCGCGCAAGCGCGGGGCGGCGTGCGCGGGAAGCCCTGCTGGAAGACGTCATCGCGCACCTGGCGGAGCACGGGATCGGTGACCTGAGCCTGCGCCGACTGGCGACCGCTCTCGGCACCAGCCATCGCATGATCATTTACCATTTCGGCTCACGGGACGGCCTCCTCGTCGAGGTGGTGCGCGCGATGGAGGAACAGCAACGAGCCGCGTTCGCCGAGATGCAGCGCGAACCGGCAGCCTCCGCGGTCGAGCTCGGCCGCCAGATGTGGCGACGGCTGAGCCAGCCCGAACTGGCTCCGTTCGAGCGCCTCTTCTTCGAGATCTACGGCCAGGCGCTGCAGGGCCGCGCCTACGCCCAACCGCTGCTGGATGGAGTCGTCGAGGACTGGCTCGGCCCGATGACCGAGTTCCTGGTGCGTGACGGCCTGCCGCCGGCCGAGGCACGCACGCAGGCCCGCCTCGCACTCGCAACTACTCGCGGCCTGCTCCTGGACCTGCTCGCCACCGGCGACCGCGAGGGCGTCGACCTGGCAATGGAACGAATGCTCGCCGCGTTCGACCACCAACCTCCAGGTGACGACCCGCCCGAGTGACCTGGGCGCCGCAGTCGGCTGAGCGCTGAACCTGACCTTGGGTTCCGAATCTGACCGGGAGGCAGGATTGAGCTGGTTGGCTGCCAGCAGCCCGGGGCCGACCGCGCATCTGGAGTCGGCCTGTCCCAGGTCCTGTCCGGGGCCGGCCCGGCCCGGCCGACCAACCGTGGCGGGTGCTGGCCGGGGTGAGGCGGGTTCTGGTCGGGGGGCGGGTTCTGGTCGGGGTTTGGTTGCTTCAGGTGTTCGGTTAACCCCTGAGGGTTGTTTGGTTGGAGTGTGAGCTTAGGTGGTGATTTCTTTGCGGCTCGTGGGCTGGGCGTGGGGCGGGGCGGTCGGGGTGGAGGGTCGCGGGTAGGTTCGGATGGGTGAGGGCATACCCGACCTGCTGGCGCGGTGCCGCCGGCCGCGTGTGTGGCCTGCGGGAAGCCGACGCGGGCCGAGCCACGTCGACGTCATGATCGCGCCGGCGTCATGACTATGGCGGCGGCATGATCACGGCGGCCGCTCCGCTGACGGACATCTCCGAGTGGGCCCGTGGCCGCGGGCTCGAGATCGTCATGATCGTGATTGCGGCCGTCCTGCTGACCCGGTTCGCGACCTGGGTGGGTGACCGCGTCGAGCGGCGCATCGACCAGCAGTCGAGCCAGAGCGACGGGGTGGTGCGCTCCGAGGCGACGAAGCATCGCCACGCGGTCGTCCAGGTGCTGACCTGGGTGTCGCTGGCCCTGGTCTACTGCGTGGCGGTCGTGTTGGTGCTCCAGCGCCTCGGGGTGCCGGTCACCGGCATCGTCGCCCCGGCGACCGTGGTCGGTGTGGCGCTCGGCTTCGGCGCGCAGCGCGTCGTCCAGGATGTGCTCGCCGGGTTCTTCCTGGTCACCGAGCGGCAGTACGGCTTCGGGGACCTCGTCCGCCTGGTAGTCCTGGGGGCGCCGAGCGCGATCACCGGCACGGTGGAGGAGGTCACGCTGCGCATCACCAGCGTGCGGACGTCCAACGGCGAGGTGGTGATCACGCCGAACGGGCAGATCGTCCAGGTGGTGAACCTGTCCCGGGACTGGGCGCGGGCCGTGGTGGACGTCCCGATACCCACAAGTGTTGATGTTACTACGGTAAGTGACGTGTTGACCCGGGTGGGTGCCGAGGCGTACGCCGACGACGCGCTGCACGACCTGCTGCTGGACGCGCCGACCGTGATGGGGGTGGAGAGCATCGACCTCGACCAGTTCAAGATCAGGGTCGTTGCCCGGACCCTGCCGGGCAAGCAGTTCGAGGTCGGTCGGGCGCTGCGGGCCAAGATCACGGTCGCGCTGCTGCGCGCCGGGATCCACGTGCCGGCCGACCTCGACACGGCCCCGCCGACGTCCTCATGAGGTTCCTCGACCGGATACCGGCGCAGCGCTCGACGCTGCTGCTCATGTTCGCGCTCGTCGCCGTGTTCGCGCTGTACATCCTGGTACGGCCCGAGTCGCTGCCGGCGTCACGTTCCTACACCACGGCGGTCGAGCAGGCGAAGAACGAACTGCGCAGTGCGCAGGCGAGCGCCACGCCGACACCGCGGGCGAGGGTGACCACCGCCCCGGCGCGGGTGGCCCCGCCCTCGCCGACGGTGTCCCCCTCGCCTTCGCCGGACGTCACCGCCAGTCCGACCGCGACGGTGGACCCGACCAGCACCGTGGACCCGTTCGGCTCCACCGACCCGTCGGCGGGCGCCTCGCCGTCCTCCGCGCCTCCGTTCGCGCGGGTCCCGTCGTTGTCCGGTGCCCCGTCGGCCCCGGCGCCGGGGCCGACCATGACGCCCGCCCCCTGACCGCCCCCTGACCGGACCCCGACCGTGCGACTGACCGCGCCTGACCGCGGTCCTGACCGGTGTGCACTGACCCAAGCTCTGGGAACGCTCTGAGCACGCCTTGAGCATGCCCAAGGCAGCCCGGGGTTCCGGTTCCGTCAGCGCGGGCGGACCAGTTCCTCCGTGGGGGTGCCCGGGGCATCGCCGATACCGGCCCAGTCCACCAGCTGTTCGGTGCCCGCCAGCCGCGCCGCCAGCAGGATGGCCCCGGCGGCCGGGGACATCCGCGGCCGGACGAGACGCGCGCCCGGGCTGGCGATGGTGACGCGGGCGGTGAACGCGTCCAGGAACGGCGGCCCGGAGTTGAACGTGCCGCCCACGAGCGAGACGGGGAACTCGCCCGTCAGCCCGAGCCGGTCGATCACTGTGCGGACCTGGTCGGCCAGCAGCCGGCCGGCGTCCGTCAGGATCCGGTGGGCGACGGCGTCACCGGCGGCCGCGGCGGCGGCGACCTCGACGGCGAACGCGGCGATCCCCGCCTTGTCGAGGCTGCCGTAGACGAGATCGTCGACGCTCTCGACCAGGTCGAGATGGTAGAAGGCGAGCAGGCGGGGCACGAGCGCCGACCAGGGGGCGCGCCCGTCCCGGAACTCGACGGCCGCGCGCATCCCGTGCAGGCCGATCCAGTACCCCGAGCCCTCGTCGCCCAGCAGGTGCCCCCAGCCGCCGCATCGCCAGGTGCGCCCGTCGGCGGCGACCCCCAGGGTGTTGCTGCCCGTACCACTGATGACGGCGACACCGGGGCGGCCCAGCGTGCCGGCGGCCCAGGCCGCGACGACGTCGTTGAGCACCAGCGTGCTCCCGACCGGCCGAAGGTCGGTCAGCCGGCTCCGGAGGGCCTCCTGGTTGTCGTCGGTGTCGGCGCTGGCCACCGCGAGCACCGCGGCGGCCACCTCGTCGGCCGCGGCACCCGCCTGGCCGAGCGCGCCACGGACGGCCTCCATGATCGCGGCGGCGGCGCCGTCGAGGCCGACGACGTCGAGATTGCTCGGGCCCGCGGTGGCCGTGGTCAGCGTCGACCGCCGCAGGTCGAGGACGGCGGCCGTGGTCTTGGTACCGCCGCCGTCCACGCCGAGCAGGAAGGGGCGGGGGAGACCAGCACGAGGCGCCGCCTCCGACGGAGGCTCCGGGGGCGGCCGCAGGGACGGTGGCAGGCTGATCAACGGCCTGGAGTTCTCTGGCTGCAGGTTGGGCACTGGGGCGCCTCGCGATTGACGTCGACCGTGGGTTGTCACCGGAAGGTAGAGGCCTTCCGGCCGGACGGGGTCCCCCGCATCGTGCCTCTCGATGTCTTCCGCCGCGTCTCCCACCACGCGGCGGCACTGTGTATCCGATCACCCCGTGTCCCATCGTGGCTTCGTTGAGAGACGGTAGTGAGGTGACCGATGACGACGACGACTGGGCGCCGCCGCCCGTGCCCGACGGCGGTGGCGACCCGGTGGCAGCCGTGGACGAGGCCCTCGCCGAGGCCGAGACCGCGCTGCGTGCCGGGATGTGGCTGCCGGACGTGGACGAGATCGACGCCGTGGTGACCATCCTCCATCACACCGACCCGGCTCGGCGGCGCCCCGACACGCCGCTGCGCCGCGTCCTGCACCAGGCACTGGACGAGACCTATCCGCAGCTCACCGTCTGGCGCCCGCGCCCGCCGTACCTCTACGCCGTGGTGAAGACCCTGCACCTGCTCGCGTCGGACCCCGTCACCGGCGAGAACACCGCCGCCCTCCTCGTCGGATGGGACCGTCTCATCGACCTCCTGCGGGCCGTGCTCGAGGTGGCCAGGTTCGGGCCTCCGGAGCCACCCGAGCCTGGTGCCGAGGCGCCGGACGTCCCCGGGCCCGGTGTCCGGCCGTAGCCACCCGGTGTCCGGCCGTAGCCACCCGGTGGCTCCTGCGTGGTACCCACACGGGTACTGACGGTCAGGCCGGGACCTCCCGCCGCGGAGCGGACCATCGGGTACGCGGCGGGAGGCCATGCGGGCTCGATTCCGAGACCCGCCATGACGCGGTGTGCTGGGCGCCTCCCACCACCTTCCGCGACGGAATGGAGGAACCAGGTGGTGTCAGGAGCACTCGTCACCGAGTATCTGTCTCGTGTCCATTCCGCGGCAGGGTTCCTCGTCCAACGGCGATCGTGTGAGGGGTGAGCGCTCCGGCCGGCTCCCGGCGGAGTTGCCCTTCGTCGTCGCCCTCGACGATTCGGACACCCCCTACGACGTCGTCGACGCGCTCGCGCTCGGCCCCTTCACCAAGGGAGACCAGCCCTGGGCCCGCAGCGCGCGCATCGACCGGCTCAAGCCCGGCGCGAGCCTGCTGCCGGTCGACGCCGAGGTCGTGCGGACCGTGGTCGAGGACGCCCGTGACTCGCGGCTGGCGACCGGTGACGGCTGGACGGTGCGCGCGGTGCGCTGGCGCGGCGGCAGCGCCGAGGTCCTGGTGACGGCGGTCAGCGAGGAGCTCGCCCGGACGGTGCTCGACGGCGTGGTGCGCCAGGCGACGGCGGAGTCCGTCGGCGAGGGCACCGTGACCATGGGCTTCTGGTACCTCTCCACCCAGCGCGGGCCGACGAGGATCATCCGGCGGGCCGCGACGACCGCCTGGCGGTCGATCCGGCGTAACTACGCGGAGACCACGCTGGCGCCGCTGGACCATCTGATGGCCATGCGCCCGGAGAGCCTGGTCGGCCGGCTGATCCTCCTGCACGGGCCGGCGGGAACCGGCAAGACGACGATCCTGCGCGCGCTCGCGCACGAGTGGCGGAGCTGGTGCCAGGTCGACTGCGTGCTCGACCCGGAGGCGCTCTTCGGTGACCCCGGCTACCTCATGGAGGTGGCGATCGGGTCGGACGACACGGACGACGACGGCCCGGCCGAGGGGACCAGCCTGGCGCTCGGTGACGCGGCGGCGGACTCCACCGCGGAAGCCGACCAGGCGGCCGACGGGGACACCGCGGACGCGGCTGCCGGCCCCGGCAGCCCCGGCGCCGGCGGAGTGCCGGCGGGCGGCGGGGCGGCGGGCGGCGGCACGGAGGACTCGTCCCGGCGCCGCTGGCGTCTGCTGGTGATCGAGGACTGCGACGAGCTGCTGCGCGGCGACGCCCGCAGCGTCTCCGGCCAGGCGCTGTCCAGGCTGCTCAACCTCACCGACGGCCTGGTCGGGCAGGGCCGGGACGTCCTGGTCGCGGTCACCACCAACGAGCCGCTGGCGCGGCTGCACCCCGCGATCGTGCGGCCGGGCCGCTGCCTCGCCCAGGTCGAGGTCGGGCCGCTCCCACGCGAGGAGGCGCTCGCCTGGCTCGGGACGGCGGCGGACGCCGGGGTCGGGATGTCCGCGACCCTGGCCGAGCTGTTCGCCCTTCGTGACGGACGGATGCCCGCGACCACCCCGGAGCGCGACGGCCACACCGGCCTGTACCTCTGACACCCCGGCGGCGCCGTCCCGTGCCGCCGGGCGGCGCCGTTCCGGAGAAGGGGTGCACGCCGGGCGAAGAGCACGATATAGGAACAGTACGGACTGGTTCCCGAACGGAGATAGTTCCTGGATCGCCAGGAAAGGGATGAACGGCCGTTCCGGGTCGCACCGCTGTCGCGTAATTCTGTGGCTGAATTCGCTTCACGGCCGTCCCGCGTAACACGCCCGGTGTCGGCCTTCTGCGGCGAACCACGCGCCGATCGGCTACTCTTCCGCACTTGGACGGGGTATTTGGGGATGCTCTGTTCTGGGGTAATCATCGATCGGTAAACGTGTCTGGGGGGTCGGTTCCGGGGTCCGGCCGCGAACCACTGGGGGAAACAGTAGTTATGGCAACGCAGCGTGCGGGCGGCATTGTGTCCGTGTCCGCGAGCGTGCCCGGGGGGAACGGCGGTCCACCGCCGTTCGCGGGCATCACGACGTGCGTCCTCGTCCGTACTCCACCCGGCCGCGGGTCGGCGGACACCGGAGCGCGGGCCGGTCGGGACCGGCCACGGCGACGCCGCCTAATCGTTTAGAGAATCACCGGGCGCAAAGCCCGAGGCTCACGAGTCCGCGCATCCCGACCGGGACGCGGACTCCCCGACAACGCCGCGCGGACCGGGACGGCTCTCCGTCGCCCCACGCGCGGACTCTCGGACGTCATCGTCCGCGCCCGCTCGACGCCGCCCGGGCCGACCATGCCCTGAGCGCGCCCCAAGGAGCTGAAGAAGATGCGAATCTTTGTCGTCGGATCCGGAGTCGTGGGAACAGCCACCGGGAGGGGGCTGCTCGACGCCGGGCACCGGGTCACGTTCATCGACGTCTCACCGGAGCGAGTCGCATTCCTGAACGAGATCGGCCTGGACGCGCGGCCCGAGATCGACCTGGGATCGGAGGGCGACTCCCTCGTCTTTCTCACCCTGCCGACACCGAACGCCGGCAGCCGCTACGACCTCACGGCGTTCGTGGCCGGTACCCGCGACCTCGGCCGCGCCCTGTGCGAGACGTCCGCCGTGCACACCGTGGTTGTTCGCAGCACCGTCGATCCGGGCACGACCGAGGGGCTGGTGGGCCCGCTGCTGGAGCAGGAGTCCGGGCTGCGTCAGGGCAGCGGGTTCCTGCTGGCCAGCAATCCGGAGTTCCTGCGCGCCTCGTCGGCCGCCGAGGACTTCCGCTGGCCGTGGATGACCGTCATCGGGGCTCGTAACCGGCGGGTCCAGGAGCGCCTCGCGGAGCTTTTCGCTCCTTTCGGGGGGACCATGAGGATCTTCGATAACCCGACGACCGCCGAGTTCGTCAAGTGTGCGCACAACATCTTCAACGCCACGAAGATCTCGTTCTGGAACGAGATGCACGTCGTCGCAGAGCGTCTTCAGATCGACCTCGGGGCGGTGTCCGAGACGGTCTCGCGGTCGGCCGAGGCGTCCTTCAACCCCGCCTACGGGACCAGGGGCGGCGCGCCGTACGGGGGTGTCTGCCTGCCGAAGGACACCATGGCCTTCCTCGGGTTCGCCGCCGGTGTCGGCGTGGACATGCCGATTCTGCGGTCGGTCATCGAGATGAACAGCCGCTTCGTCGACCGCGCGGCCGCCGACGGCGCCGTGAGTGGCGAGCGGGTCGCCGAGCTGGTTGGCGGGCGAGCCGCTGACTCGCTCGGGGACAGGTCCGGCAACGGGTTCGGTGACGGGTTCGGCGGCGGCGCCACCGAACCGGGGCCGGGGCTGGCCTCCGCCCGCGCGCTCTGGTCGCCCGACCGGCTTCCACGGCAGCCGCGGGACTCCCGTGGCGTCGAGGCGACGGAAGGCGCGCCCCGATGAGCACCCTGCTGCCCTGGCTGTTGCTCGTGGCCTTCCTCCGGCCCATGATCGAGATATTCATTCTTGCCGCGGGTGAGTGGTGGTTCCACACGACCTTCCGGCAGAACCGGGATCTCTTCTCGAGATACATTATCCAGATCACCACCGTCGGCCGGGAACAGGACCGGGTCAACGAGATCATCCGGGAGATCCGCTCGTTCCCGATGACGATGAACTACGAGATCTGGGTGACCAACGAGCCCGGGAACGGCGACATCTACCCCGAGGCGGACCGGGTCATCACGGTGCCCACCGACTTCACCTGCGTGGCCCAGTACAAGGCGCGTGCCCTGGAGTTCAGCCGGATCGTCCGCCAGCATCTCGGCTACGACACGGCCGATACAAAGATCACGTTTCTCGATGACGACACGTCTCCGACGTGGGAGTACCTCGAGACCGCCTACGCGGCCGACTACGACATCTGCCAGGGCGTGACGGCCCCGCGCATCGACTACGGCAGCGGGCCGTTCGCGCACTTCATCCTGAGCCACATCGATGACCTGCGGTTCCACAACTGCATGACCTACTGCTCCTCCTTCCAGGGAATCCTCGGGCGGCCGCTGTTCGTCCACGGGGAGGGCCTCACCATCACCGGCCACACCGAGCGGACGGTCACCTGGAACTGGCGGATCTTCGCCTCCGAGGATCTCACCTTCGGCTGCAACGCGGCGGCGGCCGGTCTGCGCTGGGGCTTCTTCCACGAGTACATCCAGCTCACCTCCCCGTGGACGTGGCAGGCCTACTTCAAGCAGCGCCGCCGGTGGATGTGGGGCAACATCCACGCCATCGTGAACCGCGACGTGCTCCCGCTCGGTGCCGCGATCAGAATCGCGGTGCGGTACCTCCTCAGCCTGTTCACGTTTCTCGCGTCGGGTTCGGCGGTCGTCCTGATCCTCACGGACACGATCGAGGTGGCGGGCTGGGCGCATTCGCTCTTCTGGTGCTCGCTGGCGGTCTGGCTGGTGAACTTCGGGCTGAGCGGCTGGGTCAACGCCGGCCTGCGCCAGCCCGGGGTGAGCAGCGCGAGATTCTGGACGAACCGCGTCCTGCAGAGCCTCGCCGCCGTGGTCCTGGCGCCTGTCACGGCGACGTTCACGATCGTCGCGCTCGTCGCGACGCTCTACATGGGGAACCCGCGCAGCTTCGAGGTCATCGCCAAGACCGCGGCCACCAGCGGCCAGCGTGAGCGCGACCGGGACCGGGACGGCGACGGCACCACCGGCACTGCCCGGGACGACGAGGCCGTCGCCGGCGGGGGCCGCGTGCCCGCGTCCGTCGCGGGGGAGGGTAACCGATGACGACCCGCCCGACCCGCCAGCCCTACCCTCCCCATCCTCCTCAGCCACCTCATGAGCCACCTCTCGGGTTGCACTCGCCCCACACGCCGCACCGGCCCGGCCCGGCGGGCGTGACGGCGAGCACCGCCAACACGGTGACCCTGCCGACCGCGGTGCCCGTTCGGCAGCCGGGGAGCGTGCCGGGCGAGCGGGCGGCGGTGACGGCGGCCGCCCGCGCCCGGCGCGAACGGTCCCGCCGCCGCGGTGTCCACCTCCTGCTGGCCGTGATGACGGCGCTGAGCGCGGTCACGCTCAGCGTGACCGTCGGCCGTGACTACCGGGAGCTGACCTCGACCACCGAGTTCTTCCACCGGCACGCCTACACGCCGTCCTACGACCCGCTCAGCAACGTGATCCTGGGGCTGCCGCCCAACACCGTCGACGCGCGTACCAGCCCGTCACCGGAGATCCGTGGCATCGCGGTGGGGCCCGACGCGATCACGCTGCTCGCCGGCGGCCGGCCGGAGCGCGTCGTCCCGTTGCAGCGCCCGGTCACCGGCCTGCTGGACGTCGTCGAGAAGGTCGACGACCCGTCCTGGGCCGGGTACGACGGCCGCGGCCGGGTCACCCTGTCGACGGCACTGGTCGTCTCGCCCGGGGCGTCGCTCACGATCACCGCTCCGGTCTCCGAGCTGGTGCTCGAGGTCCGGCGCGGCGTGTTGCTGGGCGTCGACGGCGGCCGGCTGGCGCTGGACGGCGTCGCCGTCCGCCCGAGCACGACGAGTGACGATCTGCAACAGCTGAGCGTCGACGAGCGGCGGCCGTTCGTGGTCGCCACGAACGCGGCGACCCTCACCATCACCCGCAGCCACCTGAGCTATCTCGGACGGGACTGGAACAGCTCCTACGGCGTCTCCTGGTCGGACCGCTCCACCGGAAGCATGACCCACTCCGAGGTCGACCACAGCTTCATCGGGACGTACACGGACCATGCCCGTGACGTGACCATCGAGCAGAACTGGTTCCACGACAACACGCTCTACGGTGTCGACCCGCACAGCTACTCGACCGGGATCTCGGTGCGCAACAACGTCAGCGAGCGCAACGGCCGGCACGGCATCATCTTCTCCGACTTCGTGACCGGCGGCGTCGTGGCGGGCAACATCACCCGGGACAACAGGCTCAACGGCATCATGATGGACGCCTCGAGCACCGGGAACCGCATCGTCGGCAACACCGCCAGCGGCAACCGCGGTGACGGCATCGTGCTCGCCTCCTCGCCGGACAACGTCGTCGAGCAGAACACGATCACCGGCAACCGGGTGGGCCTGCACGTCCGCGGCGGCGGGGAGAACATCCGGGTACGGAGCAACACGATCGTCGACAACCAGCTCGCGACGCAGGGCATCAGCCCGGACGGGAACACGCTGCGCGACAACGGCGACCAGTGGCGCCCGCGGGTGCTCGTCGGGATCTGGGCGTCGGTGCCGCTCGTGCTGGTCCTGCTCAGCGGCTTCACCGGACTCGCCCGCCGACGTCGGTCGAGGGCGGTCGGCCGTCCGGTGCTGGGCGGCGGAGTCTGACTTGACGACGGTTGAGGCCACCCCGACGGTCGGCGACACGTTGACCCTGGTGTCCCCGCCGGCCTCGGCCGGCGGGGACACCAAGGCCAGGAAGTTCCGACCGGATATCGAGGGGCTGCGCGCGGTCGCGGTGGTCCTGGTCGTGCTCGGCCACTCCGGGCTCGCGGTCGCCGGCGGGTTCGTCGGCGTGGACGTCTTCTTCGTGATCTCGGGCTTCCTCATCACCAGGCAGCTGCTCACGGAGCGGGCCGGCCACGGGCGGATCTCGCTGCGGGGCTTCTACGCCCGGCGGGCGCGGCGGATAGTCCCGGCGGCGACGGTGGTCATCGTCGCGACGATGGTGGCCGCCTGGCGGTGGGCGTCACCGCTGCGCCTCCACTCGATCAGCGTGGACGCGGCGTTCTCCGCCGTGTCGGCGATCAACATCCGGCTTGCCCAGGCCGGGACGGACTACCTGCGGGCGGACGGGCCGCCGTCGCCGTTCCAGCATTTCTGGTCCCTCGCCGTCGAGGAGCAGTTCTACGCCCTGTGGCCGCTGGTGCTGGTGGCCGTGACCACGGTGATCGCCGGCGGCTGGCGCCGGGGCCGCACCGGGCCGGTCCGCACCGGGCGAGTGTTCGCCGTGCTCGTCACGGTGTTCGGCGGCTCGCTGGCGCTCAGCGTGCTGCTCACCCCGCGGTCGGCGCCGTGGGCCTACTTCGGGAGCCACACCCGGGCGTGGGAGCTGGCGGCGGGGGCGCTGGTCGCGCTCGGCGCGCCCGCGTTCGCCCGGATGCCCCGCGCGCTGTCGTCCCAGCTGAGCTGGCTGGGCCTGCTGGGGATCCTGCTCGCCGCGGCGCGGTTCGACGAGGGCACGCAGTACCCGGGGCTGGCGGCGCTGCTGCCGGTCGCGGGCTCGGCGCTCGTGATCGCCGGCGGGTGTGCCGTGCCGCGCCGGGGCGCCGAGCTGCTGCTGCGCCGGTGGCCGCTACAGGTGGCGGGCCGCCTCAGCTACTCGTGGTACCTGTGGCACTGGCCGGTGCTGGTGCTCTGGCCTGAGGCCTCCGGGGCACCGCTCGGCACGGGCGGGAAGGTCGTCGCCGTGCTGGGGTCGCTGGTCCTGGCCGCGCTCACCTACTACGCGGTCGAGAACCCGATCCGGGCCCGGTCGGTGCTGGTCCGTCGGCCGGCGGTCGGCCTTGGCCTCGGTGGTTGCCTGGCCGGCGCCGCGGTTGCGGTCGCGCTCGGCGTGGGCCAGGTCGCGGCCATCCCCACCACGGGCGGTGTGGCGCCGATCCCCGGCCCGGCCGATGTCGCGGCGGGAGCGCCCGGAGCCGGGGGAACAGCGGGAACGGCGGGAACCGTGGGAGCGTCCACCGCTCTGTCCCGGGTGATCGAGCAGTCGCTGGACCTGCCGGGGCTGCCGGCGGGGCTGCGGCCGTCGCTGGAACAGGCCCCACTCGACTACAAGGCGAACAGGTGCTACGCGGCGATCACCGCCAGCACTCCCACCGACTGCGCCTACGGGGACCCGAACGGCCGTCGGACGGTCGTTCTGTTCGGCGACTCGCACGCGAACCAGTGGTTCAACGCGATGAACAAGGTCAGCCGCGAACGCGGCTGGCGGCTGATCCCCTACACGAAGGGCGGCTGCCCGCCGGCCGACTACCCGGACTTCGTGCTGGAGACCCTGAAACGGGTCTACACCGAGTGCAACGCCTGGCGGGCGGAGGCCCTCGCCAGGATCGGCGCGCTCGACCCGGACCTGATCGTCGTCGGTTCCGAGGCGCGGACGGAGGCTATCCGGGTGGGTGCCGGCGGGATGGCGAGCGCCGTGCGCACGCTGCGCTCGACCGGGGCCAAGGTCGTGTTCATCTCGGACACGCCCTACCCGGGATTCGACGTTCCGGACTGCCTCGCCAGGAATCCGTCGAACATCCGCCGGTGTGTTGTGCGGGTCTCCGGCGCGAAACTGACCGAACCGCAGCGGGCCATCGAGAACCAGGGTGCCCGCGACGGCGGGGCGATGCTGGTCGATCCCGTGCCGTGGCTGTGCGCGAAGGAACAGTGCCCGCCAATCATCGGCGACACGGTCGTCTATTACGACAAGAGCCACATCACCGGTACGTACTCCACCGCCCTGGCGTCGTACCTGGGGTCGGAACTGGTCCGGCTGGCCGGATGAGCTGAAACGGCCCCGGATGCCCGACGGCCGGCCGGCACGGATCGCCGCGCCGGCCGTCGCCATACCCGGGTGCCGGCCGCACGCGGTCTAGACTTTATGTCGGCGCGGACCACTCGGAATTCGTGGTCCTCGCCGCCGGGGGATCGGTGCCGCGAGCCGACACGCGTAATTACCGGCGATAAGCCAGGTGGGCGGAATGCGGGTCGGGGAGAACAGCAGTGAGCGTACTGTCGCGAAGAGGCGTTTTTCTGGCGGCGCTGCTGGGAGCGGGCGGCGCCGTGGGCTGCACCACCGGTCCGGACGAGCGCCGGCCGGAGCCGGAGGTGCCCGCGGTGAACGGGCTGAGCTCCCCGGCGGCACCGCCGCTGCCCCCGCACCTGCAGAGCTTCTTCGGCGACGAGCTGATCATGCGCCGGCGGGGCGCCTTCGGTCTGGACGACGTCACCGTGGAGCTGCCGGAGGCGGGCTGTGCCTGGAAGCACATCCGGGTCCGCTATCCGAAGGGTTCGGCCAGCCAGCTCTCCGTCGAGCAGGACGGGGCCCCTTCCGGCGGTGCCCAGGTCTATCTCCAGTTTAGTGACGGTCCCGCCGACGACCTCTATCTGAGCTACCGGGTCCGGTTCCAGGATGGTTTCCAGTTCGCCAGGGGCGGCAAGCTCCCAGGATTCTTCGGTGGCACCCACGTGGCCGGCGGAAACACTCCGGACGGCACGAACGGATTCTCCACCCGCTACATGTGGCGGGCCGGCGGAAAAGGACAGGTGTACGCCTATCTTCCACGCTCGAAAGATTACGGTACGACACTCGGCCTGGGGAGCTGGAAATTCGTCCCGGGGCGGTGGGCGGCCATTCAGCAACGCGTCCGCCTGAACAGCCCGCAGCTGGCGGACGGATCGGTGACCGTCTGGGTCGACGGTCGTGAGGTCTTCCACCAGGACGGCCTTTTCTACCGCAGCACGCCGGCACTGCGTATCGAGGGCGTCTTCTTCTCCACCTTCTTCGGCGGCGATGACCTGAGCTGGGCCAGCCCCGTCGACCAGTACGCCGACTTCGCCACCTTCGTGGTCTCCGACCGGTTCATCCAGGCCGGCCCCGGCGGCTCGTGCTGATGCGGCCCGCCTGACCATGCTGGCGGGCCCGCCGGCTCATGCCGATCTGGCCGGCGGGCCCGGCGCAGTTCTCGATGCACGGCCGTGGAGGTGCGATCCACGGCAGTCGAAGTGTGTTGCCTCAGCCACGCCACGCGCCGCTGAGGCAACACACTTCGGAACGAACCCCGGCCGCGGCTATCGGCGCCCGCGGCGGCTGTCCCGGCTGCCGTCCTGCTTTCCGCCGAGGGTGACCTCGTCGCCGGTCACCAGACCGGCGCGGCGCAGCGCGTCGGCGATGGCCCCGTCGGTCCGCCCGCCGCGGTGACCGGCGCCGCGCTGGCCACCGCCGCCACCGCGCTGACCGCCACCCGCGCCACCGGCACCGCCGCGCTGACCCGCACCGCCGCCGCGCTGGCCCGGACCACCGCGCTGGCCGGGGCCGCCCCGCTGCCCCGGACCGCCACGCCCGCCTCCGGGCTGGCCGCCGGCCGGCTGCCCGCCGCCGGCCGCTGCCGCCTGTCGGCCGCCCTGCTGGTCGGCGGGCTGCCCGCCGTCACGCTCCTGGCTCCGGCCGGCGCCACCGGCGCCACCGCGGTTCTGCCCGCCGCGGCCGCCGCGGCCCGCGCGCCGTTCACCGCCCTGGCCACCCTGACCGCTCTGCCCGCCGCCGGCGTCCGCCGCGCCCGGCTCGTCGTCGAGGCGCAGCGTGAGCGAGATCCGCTTGCGCGGAATGTCGACGTCGAGGACCTTCACCCGCACGATGTCCCCGGGCTTGGCGACCTCACGGGGGTCGCTGACGAAGTTCTTCGACATCGCCGAGACGTGGACGAGGCCGTCCTGGTGCACGCCGATGTCGACGAAGGCGCCGAACGCGGCGACGTTGGTCACCACGCCCTCGAGGATCATGCCCGGCACCAGGTCGGCGAGGGTCTCGACGCCCTCGGTGAACTCGGCGGTCTTGAACGCCGGCCGCGGGTCGCGGCCGGGCTTCTCCAGCTCGGCGAGGATGTCGGTCACCGTCGGCAGGCCGACCGTGTCGTCGACGAACTCGGTGGGCTTGAGCGAGCGCAGTGTCTTCGTGTCGCCGATCAGCGCGCGCAGGTCGCCACCGGTCACCGTCAGGATCCGCCGGACTACCGGGTAGGACTCCGGGTGCACGCTGGAGCTGTCCAGCGGGTCGTCGCCGCCGGTGATGCGCAGGAAGCCGGCGCACTGCTCGAACGCCTTCGGGCCCAGCCGGGCCACGTCCAGCAGCCCCGTCCGCGACCGGAACGGGCCGTTGCTGTCACGGTGGCGGACGATGTTGTCGGCCAGCCCGCCGCTGATGCCGGAGACCCGGGAGAGCAACGGCGCCGAGGCGGTGTTGACGTCCACCCCGACCGCGTTCACACAGTCCTCGACGACGGCGTCCAGGGAGGACGACATCCTGGCCTCGGCCAGGTCGTGCTGGTACTGGCCGACCCCGATCGACTTCGGGTCGATCTTGACGAGCTCGGCGAGCGGGTCCTGCAGGCGGCGCGCGATGGACACCGCGCCGCGCAGCGAGACGTCCATCGAGGGCAGTTCCTGGGACGCGTAGGCGGAGGCGGAGTACACGGAGGCACCGGCCTCCGACACCATCACCTTGGTCAGCTTCAGCTCGGGATGCCGGCGGATCAGGTCGTCGGCCAGCTTGTCGGTCTCCCGGGAGGCCGTCCCGTTGCCGATGGCGATCAGCTCGACGCCGTGCTCGGCGGACAGCCGGGCCAGCGAGGCCAGCGAGTCGTCCCAGCGGCGGGCCGGGACGTGCGGGTAGATCGTGTCGGTGGCGACGACCTTCCCGGTCGCGTCGACGACCGCCACCTTGACGCCGGTGCGGAACCCCGGGTCGAGGCCCATGGTGCGCCGCTGCCCGGCGGGGGCGGCGAGCAGCAGGTCACGCAGGTTCGCCGCGAACACGCGCACCGCGGTGTCCTCGGCGGACGTCCACAGCCGCATGCGGAGGTCGACGCCGAGATGGACCAGGACCCGCGTCCGCCACGCCCAGCGCACCGCGTCGAGCAGCCAGCGGTCGGCCGGCTGGCCGGCGTCGGCGATGTCGAAACGCTCGGCGATGCGCCGCTCGTAGTCGGTGGGGCCGGGGACCGGGGGCTCGGCCGGGTCGGCGGGCGCGTCCGGCTCCAGGGTGAGGTCGAGGATCTCCTCCTTCTCGCCGCGGAACATCGCGAGGATCCGGTGGGACGGCAGCTTCGTGAACGGTTCGGCGAAGTCGAAGTAGTCGGCGAACTTCGCGCCGTCGGACTCCTTGCCCTCGCGGACCCGGCTGACGAGATAACCACGGGACCACATCTGCTCGCGCAGGGCACCGATCAGGTCGGCGTCCTCCGCGAAGCGCTCCACCAGGATGGCGCGGGCACCCTCGAGCGCGGCCGTGGCGTCCGCGACGCCCTTCTCGGCGTCGACGTAGCGCTCCGCCTCCGCCCGGGGGTCGAGCGAGCGGTCGGCCAGCAGCGCGTCCGCGAGCGGCTCCAGCCCGGCCTCACGCGCGATCTGCGCCTTCGTCCGGCGCTTCGGCTTGTAGGGGAGGTAGATGTCCTCGAGGCGGGCCTTGGTGTCGGCGGCCATGATCTGCGCCTCGAGGGCGTCGTCCAGCTTGCCCTGGCTCCGGATGGACTCCAGGATCGCCGCCCGCCGCTCCGCCAGCTCCCGCAGGTACCGCAGCCGCTCCTCCAGGGTTCGCAGCTGCGCGTCGTCGAGGGCGCCGGTCACCTCCTTGCGGTACCGGGCGATGAACGGCACTGTCGCACCGCCGTCGAGCAGGTCGATCGCCGAGGCCACCTGCCCCTCGCGCACGCCCAGCTCCGCGGCGATCCGCGCCTGGACAGACACCGTCTCCGAGACGGACACCGTCGTCACGATCCGCAACCGCCTTTGCCTGTGTGCTCATCGTCCCCACGGTTCGGACCCGGGGGTTGGTACTCCCGATAATCCCTCTCGTCAGATCTCCGGTGCCGGTCGGGGTGAGCCCCGGTGCCGGTCCGGACGCCCGCGTGGCCCCGCCGCGGCGCTGGTCGCCCGCCCGGATGTCGTGCCTGCCGGGGACACCCGCCGGGCGGTCCGTCCGCCGGTGCCCAGGCTCTTTAGCGCAATACGGTGTTCTTCCGTCGACATACCATGTCATGGTGTTTCGGATTGGCCTGTCACGTTCTGTGCGGGGCTCACGACGTCGCAGCTCGGGCCGGGTGGACCTGGAGCCGCGATGACGGCGCCCCGGCGGCGGTCCGGGTCATGATTGATCGAATTCGGGGGGGACACCGTGAGGGACGCCCACGGGCCGGAAGTCGGTCCAGCCGTGGCATTCGTTCACGAGGCGCTCGTCCACCGCGGCCCGGCCGGTTTCCTGGCCGGCGCGGTGGAATTCGTCCGGGCCGGTGTCCAGCGTGACGAGGCCGTCCTGGTCGCGGTCACGCCCGCCAACGCCGGGCTGCTGCGGTCAGTGCTGGGCTCGATCGTGTCGAAGATCTCCTTCCTGGACATCACCGAATTCGGGCGAAATCCGGGCCGGGTCATTCCGGCCTGGTCGGCCTTTCTGGACGAGGCCCGGGCCCGGGGAACCCGTGCACGTGGCCTCGGCGAGCTGGTCTGGGCCGGGCGGAGCCCGGCGGAGATAGCCGAGTGCCACCACTGCGAATCACTGGCCAATCTGGCCTTCGGGGCATCGTCCGGGCTGCGGCTACGCTGTGCCTACGACGCGGCCACGCTACCGGCACCGGTGGTGGACGCCGCGTGGCGGACCCATCCGCGGGTGCTGGGCGACGGCGCGGCCCGCGGCGGCGCCCCGTACCGCGCCGCGCCCGACCCGCTGCTCGGCCGCACCCGGGCACCGGCGTCCGCGCCGCTGGGGCCGGGGGTGCCGGAGGCGTTCGAGATGGGGCTGCCGGCGCCCGCGGTGGCCGGCCGGGCGGTCGTCAGCCTGCGCTTCACCGGGCGGGACGTGTCTGCCGCGCGGCGCGTGGCGGTCGGCCGGGCCCGAGAGGTCGGTATGCCCGACAGCCGGGTCGACGACCTGAGGCTGGCCATCCACGAGATCGTCACCAACAGCGTGCGCCACGGCGGCGGGATCGGCCGGCTGCGTATCTGGGTGGAGGGGCCGACCCTGATCTGCGAGGTCGCCGACCGCGGCCGGGTGCTCGACCCGCTGGTCGGCCAGCGGATCCCGGAGCTGGACTCCGAGGGCGGCCGGGGGCTGTGGCTGGCCCATCAGCTCTGTGACCTCGTCCAGCTCCGCTCCTCGCCGGTCGGCACCGTGGTCCGCCTGCATATCGCGATCCGGTGCGCGGCGCCCGTCCGCGGCACCGCCGAGGACGGCACGGCGGCCGAGGCCGGGTAGCCCGGCCCCGGGCCCGGCCGCGGCCCCGGGCCCGGTCGTGGGGAGATCGCCTGGTCAGGCCGGCGGGCGCAGCCGGGTCTCCAGTCCGTCCAGGACGGCGTTGCTCAGCTTGCGGATGCCGATCGGGGCGAAGGTCTTCTCGAAGAACCCGCCGACCCCGCTCGCGCCGTCCCAGGTGGTCAGCGCGGTGACCGTGCTGCCGCCGGCGCCGGCCGCGCGCACCTGCCAGCGGGTGCGCAGGGAGGAGCGCTGGTCGGCCTCCAGCAGGCTGCCCGCGGCGGGGGCGGTGACCACCGCGTCCACGTCGCGGACGCGCTTGCGGGTGGCGTGCAGCCGGTAGGTGATCCGGGTGCCGGGGCCCTCCCCGCCCTCGACCACCTTGTAGTCGGTGATCATTTCCGGCCACAACTCGGCCCGCGTCCCCGCGTAGTCGGCCAGCAGCGCCAGCACCCGCTCCGGCGGGCCGCCGACGATTCGTTCCACCTCGACACTGATCTGCGCCATCGTTCACTCCGTCCAAACTCGGCCCGGCCGGCGCCGGCACCTCCGCCGAAAACGAGACTATCCCGGGCACGACAAATCCGGTTGGCCGCCCCACCGGGCCGCCGCTCTCAGCCATGAATTGTGGGGACGGCGGCCGGGAGATAACGTTGCCGCGCTGCCCGGGGGTGTCACCGGCGGCGCCAGATCTGCCCGGCAAAATGCTGCGCGAATCTGTGAAGTACCGGTTGGACGGGGGTCCTGTGTCAGATTCACCGCAGACTTCCGAACATTCCCGCGAACGACCGCGCCGTCCTGGCCCGGTACGGGCTTTCGGGGACATGCTGGCATTCTTCGCCGGTGCGCAGGCGAAATTCCTCCCGCCGACGGAGCGCGCCCGTTTCGTCACGGCCGGCGCGCTGATGCTTCTGACAGCGGCACTTGCCACCTGTGCGGGGGCGACGGTGGTGGCCCTCGGGTTCGGTATCGGGACCCTCCAGGCGCTGCCGTTCGGCATCTTCTACGCGCTGTTCATCTTCTTCATCGACCGGTCCGTCCTGCTGACCCAGACCCCGTACCGCTATGGCGCGGACGGCGGTGTGGAAACCGGCCGGGCTGGATTCTCCGTGGCGGTCCGCGTGTTCATCGCGGTGTGCGCGGCGGTAATCGTCGGGGAGACGGTACTGCTCCGGATCTTCGAGTCCTCGATCGCGAGCCGGGTCGCCGAGATACAGCAGGAGGACGCCGGGCACCTACTCGCCGGGTGGGACGCGAACCAGGAGAGCGAGCTCGCCGCCCGCACGGCTGATCTCGCGGCGAAACAGAAAGGCCTCGACGCCGCCGACGATCTCGTCGAGGCGAAGACGGCGGAGGTGAACTGCCAGCTCACCGGTGGCCAGTCCGGCGATGGCCAGTCCGGCGGTGGCCCGGCCTGCCTGGGCGGGGCCGGCCCGGTCTACCAGATCAAGCTGGCCGAGCTGGCCGCGGCCACCGCCGCCGTCACCGACGCCACTCGGCTGCGCGACGCCGCCCAACGTGATCTTGACGAGTTTCGGGCTGCGCAGAAGGCCAGGCGCTCCGACTTCGCGGCCACGGTGCAGACCACGACGGGCGCGGCCGACGACCTGCTGATGCGGGAGAAGGCGTTCTGGCGGCTGACCACCGAGGACCGCTCCGTCCTGGTGTGGCGCCTGTTGCTGATGTTGCTCCTGCTCGGCATCGACCTCGCCCCGCTGCTGTTCAAGCGTGGTCTGGACCGCACCTCCTACCGGCAGCGCGAGCGCCTCGAGCGCTGGCGGGACGAGACCTCCGTCGAGGTCGACGCGCTGCAGGTCGGGCACACCGCCCGCGAGCGCCGCGACCTGGCCCCGGTGGTCGCGGCGCGTCTCGCCGGGCGCTGGGAGGACTACCTGCTGCGCCGTGACGGCGTCGAGACCGCCGTGCGCTGGACGGCCGACACGGCGCAGGCGCGCCTCGCCGAGGAGGAGATCAGCGCAGACCAGGAGTCGCGGCTGCGTGAGCTGCGGCGCCGGCACGGCATCGTCGCCGTGCCGCGCGTCCTGACCTCCGACGCGGAGCCGTCCACCCCGGCTGTCACCACCGGTTCGGCCGCGGCAGCCTCAGCCGCAACCGGATCGCCGGTGGCCACCGGCCCGGCGGTGCCGGCGCCGCCGGAACCGTCGTGATCAGATGTCGCCGGCGCGGCGCCGCCGCCGGCGGCGGCGGGCGACCAGGGCGGCCACGACGCCCAGGACCGCCGCTCCGCCCGCGGCCGAGCCGGCCGCGCGCGGGTTCTCCCGCGCCCGGTCACGCCCGGCCGTGACGAGCGCCCCCGCCTTCGCCCGCCCCGCGGTGGCCGTCTGCGTCGCCTTCTCCCGACCGATGGTGACCGCGCTGCCGGCGGTCGCCGTGGTCCGATGGAGGGCATCCGCCACCTGCGGGTGGGCGTCGAGCTGGCGGTGGGCCGTCTCCTGCGCCACGGCGGCCGCGTGCCCGGCGCTCCCGCGCGCCCGGAGGGTCGCCTCGTCGAGCTTCGGCTTCAGCGCGCTGCCGGCCCCCGCGACCTTCTCCTTCACCCCGGCGGCGGTGCGCCCGGCGACCTTGTGCGGGCTGACGCGGTCGGAGAGCTCGTCGAGGTCATGGCCGAGCTGGGCGCGGGTCGCCTCGATATCGGCCCGGATCTCATCAGGTGTTGTGCTGGTCACGCGCGCCTTCCTTTCGGCCTGGACGTCGGCTCGGCCTGGACGTCGGCCTGGGACGTCTTCCGTCGCTGGTCGGTGATAGCGGTTGGGGTGGGCTCAGCGCCGGCGGATCGGTACCGGCGATCGGTACCGGTGGGATCAGTGCCGGTGGGATCAGCGCCGGCGGATCAGTGCCGGCGGCTCTGCGCCCACTGGACGTCCTCGCGCAGCGTCTCGACTGTCTGCGTCGGCGCCGGGTGCACGTTGCGGACCGTGCTGCGGCCGCGCAGGGCGAGGACGGCGGCGACCGCGGCGAGCACCACTCCGACGATCAGCGCGGCCCAGCCCAGTGCCATGACCTCGCCCAGCCCGAACATCACCGCGAGCAGGACGAAGAGCAGCGCGAAGTAGCCGGCCCCGCCGGCTCCGGCGAACATCCCCGCGCCCTTGCCGGCCTTCGTGGCCTCCTCGCGCAGCTCGGCCTTGGCGAGCGCGATCTCCTGGCGGAACAGGGTGGAGACGTCCGTCGCGACGTCGGAGACGAGGCGGCCGGTTGAGGTCGGCCGCGGCTCCGTCGCCGTGGCGGGGGCCGACGGCGTGATCCGCGACGATGTGGTCTGCACCGTGGCATCGGGCGGAAGGCCCGGGATGCCGGCCTGGTCGGCGGGGACGCCGTCCGGAGATGCCGGGACGTCTCCCGGGGCGACCGGGAGGTCGGTGGGGGGTGCTGGGGCCGACGTCGTGGGCTGGCGGGTGAAAGTGCTGGTCATGCCGTCTCCTCCTCGACCGGACCTGACCCCGCCCTCCGGCGGTGTCCATTCGGATCGGTGTAGACCCGGATGCCCGCCCGACCTCGGATTAACCGTGGATGTGGCGGAGAGTGGCAACCCGCGCCGCCGGCCGGCCCGCTAGTCGGCGCGCTCCTGCGGGGACGAGTGCTCCCAGTCGGCCAGGATGGTGCGGATCCCGGTGACCAGCATCAGCGGCTGGTCGAGCATCACGTGGTGCCCCGCGAGCGGGATCTCGATGACCGGCGCGACCCGGCCGAGCAGGTTGTACATCAGCTCGCCGATGTCCGGGGTGACCAGCCCGTTCTCGGCGCGGAACAGCGCGACCCGGCAGTGGACCTTGCGCAGGACCTCGGGGGACGGCGTCCGGTTGCCGAACACGTTCGGGTCGAACTTCCACGTCCAGCCACCGAGCATCGCGCCGATGGAGTTCCGGGCGATGTGGTCGATGATGTAGGGAAGGCTGTTCGGCTGCTCGGGGACGGTGCGGAACCGTGCCAACGCGTCGGCCGCCGTCGCGTACACCCGCAGGGGGCCGAAGGCCGTCCGCTCGCGGGCGGCGCGCTCCTCCGGGGTCGACTCCTTCACCGGCGAGTCGACGACGACGATGCCGGCGACGCGGTCCGGGTACTCGGCGGCCGTCGTGATGGTCACCCAGCCGCCCATGCTGTGCCCGATGATGATCGGCGGGGACGTGATCCCGGCGTGGTCGATCACCGCCACGACCTCGGATGCCCACGTGCTCAGCGAGTACTCCTCGCGGCGCCCGCTGTCACCGTGGCCCGACAGGTCCAGAGCCACCACCCGGTACTCGGCCGGGATCAGCGGCGCGATGTGGTCCCACCAGCCCGCGTGGGCCGCGCCGCCGTGCACCAGCACGATTGCGGGACCGTCGATCCGCCCCCAGCACCGGTAGCTGATGATCGTCCCGTCGACCTCGGTCTCCAGCCGCTCGGGACGAGTATCGATGGCGGCCTCGTACCAGGCCGGTGCTTCGTCATACATCTATGTCTGCCGTTCGGCTCGTCGTTGTGGTTCTCGGCGACCGCCGCATCCTCGATGAAACACCGTGGACGCGGTGCGGCCGGGGTCCATCGGCGCGGTGACTCATTCGTCGGATTTCCGACTCGCCGCGGCGGACGGAGCAGAGTCGATTCGGCACCCTGTGGGACCGTCCGGACCGGATCCGGGTCTGGGGTGTCGCTTTCCGTCATTAAGTTCTTACAATGAGATGGATGATTTATCTGTGATGACGCTGATTCGGCGCGTCGGCCGTCCGGTGACCTGTGTTCTGATCAGTTCGCGGTAAAGGGCGACATGCCGGTCGGCCGCGGTCGCCCAGCTGTACCCTCGCGCGACCGCCCGCCCGGCCGCCACCCGCGGATGTCCGGCGCCCGCTCCCGCCCGCGGCTGCTCGGCGCCCGCGGCCGGCCGCCGTTCCGCGGAGTCGAGGAACGCCTCCAGCGCGGCCGCGAACTCGGTCGGCGTCGAGGCGAAGCGCACCGCGTCCCCGGCCGCGGCCAGCACCTCGCGTAGCACCGGCAGGTCACGGGTGACGACCGGGACACCCGCGGCCAGCGCCTCCAGCGCGGCCAGCCCGAACCCCTCCTTCGCGGACGGGAACGCGAAGACGTTCGCCGCCGCGACCAGGGCGGGCAGCTCCTCGTGGGCCACCGGCCCGAGGATGACGGGCTCGACGCCGAGTTGCGCGGCCCGGGCCAGCGCCTGCTCGCGGTACCCGCGGTAGTCGAACAGGGTCTCCCCACCGGCGACGACGAGGGAGACCGGCGTCACCCGCTCCCGCAGCAGCGCGAACGCCTCGACCAGGTCGGCGGTCCCCTTGCGCGGCTCGATCCCGCCGACGGCGAGCACGTACCGGCCGAGCCGGGCACGCCAGCGCCCGCGGGCCGCGCGGGCGGGAGCCTCCGGGCCGGCAGCCGCGGTGAAGCGGGCCGCGTCGACACCGTTCGGGATCACCGTCGCGGTGATCCCCCAGCCGGCGGCCAGCTCGGCCGCGACGGCCGCCGACACGCACACGTGCGCGTACGGCCGGCGCAGTGCCCGCTCATGGCAGGCGACGAGCTCGGGGGTGGTGAAGGTGTCCAGGTGGTGGACAGTGCGGACGCAGTCGGCCACGGCGTTCGCGGCGATGCAGTCCTGGGCGTGCACGATGTCGTACCCGCCGGGAAACGCCTCGAAGGCATCCCGGAGGACGGAGATCGAGCGCAGAATGCGCTCCCCGACCGTCTCGTCGGCGACCTCCGGGAACGGCACCGCCACCACCTCGACCGCCGGGTCGACCGGGCGGAAGAAGCCGGTGTCCCCGCCGCGGGCCAGCGTCCACAGGCTGACGCGGTGCCCGGCGCGCGCCAGTGCCTCGGCCAGTGCGAGGGTGGCCACCACCCCGCCGCGGGGCCGGGTGGAGTAGGTCAGCAGCGCCACCGAGAGCGGGCCGCCCGCCGCGTTCCCGCTCACCGGGGCTTCACCGTCCCCCCGCTCACCGTCACCCCCGCTCACCGGGGCTCCGGGGCACCGACCCGGGCGAGCGCGTCGGTGGCCAGCCCGACCAGGTCGTCGTGGCTCGGCCCGGGCACGCCCGCGGGCCGCCAGCCCGTCGCCAGGATCTCGCGGACCCGCGCGGCGAACCCCGACTCGCCCAGCACGTCGGACGGGGTGGCGAGCAGGTTCTGCAGCCGGGTGAACCGGTGCCAGATCTCCGGGTCGCGGCGCGCGGCGAGGTAGGCCTCGCCGTTCGTGACGCCGGCCGGCCGCGCGGCGCCCGCACCGCCGGCCGGGGCCGCCGGCCAGGGCGTGTAGCCGGTCGGCGGCGCGCCCTCGGCGGGCTCGGCACCCCGCGCCTGCGGCACGATCGGCTGCTCGGGACGCCAGCGCAGCAGCCGGGCCGCGTCCTGGGCGCACGAGTCCTCGAACCACGGCGCGAGCTCCGCCCGCATCGACTCGTCCAGGGCGAGCGCCCGCTCGGCGGGGTCACGCAGCCCGCTCGCGACCTCCGTCAGCCGGACGGCGCCGAGCACGGCGAGTGAGACCCCGCGGGTGTGCGCGGGATTGGTGATGACCGCCGCGTCACCGATCGCCAGCAGCCCGAGCACGCCCGGACGCCCGTCCGCGACCAGCGGCCGCAGCCGGTTGGTCAGGTGCGACATCGCGGTGACCGGCGAGACCGGCCGCACGTTCCCGGGGTCCAGCCACGGGACGAACATCTCGATGGACCGCACCGCCGCGTCGAACGCCGCGCCGTGCCGAAGCACCCGGATGCCGGTGTCCTCGGGGAGCACGCCGAAGGTCATCGAGAAACTGTCGCCGTCGGCTGGGAACATCAGGCAGGAGTAGCGGTCGAAGGAGGCGCCGGTGGTGTGACCGCGGTTGAGCGCGATGTCCGGTGCTGGGCCGCTACGCCGGTAGTAGCGCGAGTAGTAGGCGATGCCGCAGTCGGCCTCGGCCGGCGCCGGCAGGTCGGCGCCCGCGTTGGCCAGCCACCGTCGCACGGGCGAGAGCCGCCCCGCGGCGTCGACGACGAGGTCGGCGTCACGGCTGGAGCCGTCAGCCAACCGCACGCCACGGACCCGCACCGGCCCGCGCGAGAACGCGGGCCCCGCCGGGGCGGGATCGGTTTCGATGCGCAGGCCGACGACGCGTGTCCCCGAGCGAACGGTCACACCGGGCTGCGTGGCGACGACCTCGCGCAGCACCCAGTCCAGCACCGCCCGCCGGCACCCGAGGACGACGAGCTCGTCGTCGGCCGGCGCGGGGCCGGTCAGCGTCGGCGGCGCGTGCTCGGCGAGCCGGACCTCGAGCGCGCCCGCGGCGCGCAGCGCGGCGAGGACGTCCGGGGCGTGCTCGGCCAGCAGCGACCGGCAGCGGGCCAGGAAGGCGTGCGAGTGCCAGGTCTGCGTCGCGCCCGGCCGGCGCCAGTCGTCGATGCCGGCCAGGTCGCCGGGCCGGTCGTCGACGTCCCGTTCGAGCACGTCGACCCGCCAGCCGCGGCGCGCGAGCAGCAGGCCCGCGGTCAGGCCGGCCGCCCCCGCGCCGATGATGATCGCGTTGGGCATCAGTGCGCCGGTCCCGCGGGCTGGGACGGGCGAGATCCGTGCTCGGCCGTGGGCCGGGGGGCCGCCGGGCGGGCGGCCCGCCGCGGGTCGTAGGGCTCACCGGCGAGCAGGCACTGCTTCTCGTAGCTCGGGCCGCGGCGGTCCCGCAGGTGGTTCAGGCCGCTGCGGGCCGCCCGCAGCGCCGCGGTGACGTCGACCGTCGCGACGGCCGTCCCCGCGCCCGTGCCGGTCGAGGCGAGCACGGAGCCGTCCGGATGGACGATCTTCGCGTTGCCGACGAAGCGCAGCGAGCCGAACGTGCCGGCCTGGTTGGACGAGACCCACACGACCTGGTTCTCCAACGCGCGCACCTGGTCGTAGAGGTCGAAGCGGTGCCGCCACCTGTCCGCGGCGAGGTCGTCGGCCGCGTGGGTACGCGAGGCCGGCCAGGCCGACAGGCAGGCGATGATGTCCGCGCCGGCGAGCGCCAGGCTACGCCCGGACTCGGGGAACGCCTTGTCGTAACAGATCATCATCCCCATCCGGCCGAGTGGGCTGTCGAACGCGGTGAAGGAACGGCCGGCCTCGTAGGCGAGGGACTCGCCGAGCGGCTGGTGGACCTTGCGATGCCGGCCGAGGACGCCATCACCGTGCACACACACCGCACTGTTGTACCGGTACCGCCCGTCACGCTCCGCGTATCCCGCGCAGACCACCATATCCCCGGCGATCGCCGCCAGCCGGGTGATCTCCGGACCGTCCGGATCGAGGGCGGGTGGCCCCCCGCGCGGGGCCAGATCGTCCCCGCGCGGGGGCAGCGCCCGCAGGTAGCCGCCGAGCGCCCCCTCGGGCAGCACGAGGAGATCCACCCCGCGCCGCCGGGCCCCGTCGACCAGCCGGCTGATCGCCGCGAGGCATTCGTCCAGGTCACGGGTGAACGGCGCGGTCACCGCGGCGATCGTCACCGCGCGGGAGGCCGGCTCCGGCCCCCCGCGCGCGCCATCCCCGCGGTCCGCGCTCACGCGTGGCCCAGCCCTGTCACATGGCCGGACAGCGCCGGGGTCAGCACACCGTCCGGCCAGCGCAGGGTCACTCCCGTCCCGTTGAGCAGCCGGCCGCAGCGCTGCGACGTCGCCGGGCTCGGCGCGGGAACGGGGCGGTCGTCGACGTCGGCGGTGAGCATCGCGTAACCGGGGAAGCAGGTGAGCCAGTCACCGACGGTGGCGCCCGCCGGCCGGGGGACCGCGGCCACGTCCAGCTCGGCGGCGCACCCGCTCGCCTCGGCGAGCATGCCGAGCGTGCCGACGATCCCGACCATGCTGACGTCCTTCGCCGCGCACGGGCGGTGCCGGCGCGGCAGGTCCAGCAGCGCGCGCAGCTCCGCCGTCCGGCGGTTGGACGTCGAGTCCCACTGCCGGCCGGAGTACCCGGGGCGCCAGTCACCGCCCAGGTCGGCGGTCAGGGTCACCGCGTGCCCCGGCAGGCCGCCGCCGGCGGGGATCGGCCGTTCGGAGCGGCCCAGCGCCGTCACCGACAGCGCGGCCGCCACCCCGAGCTGGGTGTGACCGCCCAGGATCGGCACGCCGTAGCGCTCCGCCGCCGCCCGCAGCCCGCCGATCACCCGGGCGACCCGGGACGCCGTCGGGCCGGCCACCGCGTCGAGCATGCCCACCGGCCGGGCGCCCATCGCCGCCAGATCGTTGAGGTTGACCAGCACGCCGCACCAGCCGGCCCAGTACGGGTCGCGTTCGACCATCGACGGCACGATCGCGTCGCAGGCCGCGACGACGTCCGTGCCGGGCACCGGTGCCCCGTCGTCACCGACGAACCCGGGGCCGCCGGGGCGCATCCCGGCCAGCAGGGTCGCCAGCGGGGCCTTGATCGAGGCCGCCACCGCCGCCAGCCGGTTGATGGGCCAGCGCATGAGCACGTGCGGGCGGCCGGCGACCGTGGTCGTCCCGGCGATCATCCAGCCGAGCCGGCCGAAGAAGCGGGCGCGGTCGGGCTGCACCGCGGCGTCGAAGCGCAGCACCCCCTCGTTCTCGGCGCGCGCGCACGCCGCCCGGACCAGCGCGGCACCGACCCCCGCGTAGCGCCCGCGGGCGGCCGCCGCGACGACGAGCCGGCCGCCCTGCCAGGCGCCGATGTCCTCGCCGCGCCAGATCGGCGCCAGCCGCACCCCGCCGATCACCGTGCCGTCATCCGGCCCGCCGACGACCCGTGCGACCAGGACGATGCTGCGCGGGTCGCTGTCGACCTCGTCCAGATCGCCGGCCACGGTCGCGGAGAACAGGCCCTGCTCGTCGACGAAGACCTCCCGCCGCAGACGGGCGTAGGCGGTGAAGGTGGCCAGGTCCTCGGCCTGCTCGACGCGGTACGGCGGCTGGCCCGCCAGCGCCCGGCGATCACCCCAGATCGCCAGTGTGTCCACGGTGCGGTGTCGGATCGGCGTGTGCCCCCCGGACAACAGACTGGACATCACGATCACCCCCCGGCCTGGGGCAGGGCCGAGCACGCCCCGCAGGCCGCGCAGCCCGCGCCCTGGTCCGCGCCGCGCATGCCGGCCGCGCGCAGCTCGGCGGCGACGCGGGCCGTCACATCCGCGACGAGGGCGGGCTCGGGTGCCCGCGCCCCGTCACGCTCGGCGAGCGTGCCCGCCATCGGGCGGAACGGGACCACGAACGGGTACACGCCCATCGCGATGAGCCGGCGGGCGCCGGCGACCAGCTCGTCCGGATCCTCGCCGAGCCCGATCAGCAGGTATGTCGACACCCGGTTGCGGCCGAACACCCGGACGGCCTCGGCCCAGGCCCGCTCGTACCGCTCCACCGAGACGGTGGCCTTGCCGGGCGTCCAGCGCTGCCGGACGGCCTCGTCCAGCGACTCGATGTGAATGCCGATCGTGCTCGCCCCGGCCGCGCGCAGCTCACCGATGAACGCGGGGTCGGCCGGCGGCTCGCACTGCACCTGGACGGGCAGCCCCGGGACGGCGTCCGTCACCGCCCGCACGCACTCGGCGAGCAGCGCGGCACCGCGGTCCGGGCCGGCGGTGCTGCCGGTGGTCATCACCATCTGGCGCACCCCGTCGAGCCGCACGGCGGCCAGCGCCACCTCAGCGAGCTGCCCGGGGGTCTTGAGCCGGGTGGTCGCCCCGGCCCGCAGCGACTCCTCGATCGCGCAGAACCGGCAGCGCTCCGGCTCCCGGTACCGCACACACGTCTGCAGCACCGTCGTGGCCAGGACGTCCGCGCCGTGCAGCCGGGCGAGCTGGGAGTAGGGGACGCCGTCGGCGGTGCTCAGGTCGTAGAAGCGCGGCCGGCGCACCGGCCTGGCCTCGATGCCGAGATCGACACCGTCGAGCAGCAGCCGGCCGGCGTCGACGGAGTACGGGCTGCTGGGGATGATCGGCAGGGCCAGTCCCCGGCCCGCGACGACGACGTGGCCGTCGTCGCTCGGACCGGCGCCGCCGCGGCGGCGCACCGGGGTGGCGACGCGCACCCCGCGGACGGCGACGGCGCTGCGGACCGCGAGGTCGAGTCCGCCCGACGGGCGGGCGCCCACGGGGGCCAGGGGACCGCCCGCCCGTTCGGGCCGGTCAGATGCTTCGCCGAGCCAGCCCGCGGCCTCGGCCCACACGGGGGCCTCGGCTCCGTCATCAGGCCGGCGTTCGGCCGCCGGACCGTTTCTCATCTGTGTCTCCCGTCGGGAATCCGCGCCCGGCCCGGTCGCGGGTGGGGCAGCGCCTGTGGGCCTGGGCGGGAGATCGGGGTGGAGATATCGGGGTGGAGACATTCGAAGGCACCTGAAGTTCCGAGGCATCTGAGGTTCGGAGGCATCTGAGGTGCCGGCCGGCGCGCGGACGCGCGCGGGAGCCCATGCCTGCGGGGCCCGTGTCCGCGGGGCCCGGTACGCCGAGGTGCCGGGTACTGGCGAGGTGCGGAGGTGTCGCGATGCTTGTGGCTGGGGTGCGGTGTGGCTGGGGTGCGGTGTGGCCGGACGCCGGTGCGTCCGGCACCGGACGTCCCGGCTCCGGGCGGGCAGATGGCGGCCGCCCGCGGTGATCGGAGCCCGCGGTGACCGCAGCCCGCGGTGCGGAGCCGGGAGCGTCTGGAGCCGGATGCGGGGCGTCAGAGCATGTACGTCGAGTTCACGATCGCGCCCTTGCGGGTGTAATGGATGACACAGTCCTGGATGTCGAGCGGGTGCGCGGGGATGACGCCCTCGATGAGGTCCTCCTCGCGCAGGCCGTGCAGGGAGAGCCCGAACCGGCAGACGTAGACCTTGCCGCCCTCCTTGATGAAGGTCTCGATCTGGGCGTTGATGTTGTGCTCGCCGGCGAACGCGGAGTCGCCGGTGTGCGGGAACCCGCGGGTGGCCATGCAGTTCATCGCGCCGGGCCCGTAGAAGTAGATGACGGACTCGAAGCCCTTGCGCAGTGCCCGGGTGGCTTGGAGGATCGCGACGAAGCTCACCGACGACTCGTGCGCGATGCCGTGGACGAGCGTCAGGTAGGACTCGCCGTCCTCGGCCTGGTAGTCGGGAAAGAGCTTCGTCGAGCCGTACAGGTTGCTCCCAGGCGGCAGCGAGGGGTGCGGAACCTCGGTAAGGCTCTGGCGCTCCAGCTCCGTCAGCTCCATGCGTGCTCCTGTCTCGGTCTCCGTGTGTCTCAATCTGGCGGTTGTGATCGACTACTTACATTTTGACCGCTCGACGGTTACTAAGTAGTCGCTGGGTGTGGTCGCGGTGTCCGTTCGCGCAGATACAGATCGCGGAAGTTCTCCGCGAGGACCCTCCGAGCGAGCTCCGGGTCGCCGATGGCACCGGTGAGCCGGGCGAGCTCGCCCTCGTGGTCGCTCCACGGCTCGTCGCTGGCGAACAGCAGCCGGTCGTGGCCGAGGCCACGGCGGGCCACCTCCGCCGCGAACCACCGCGGAGCGAAGCCGACCGCCCAGCTCGCGTCGGTGTAGACCCGGCGCCCGGCGGCGACCCAGTCGAAGAAGCGACCGCCGATCAGCTTGATGTGCCCACTCGCGCCACCGCCCAGATGGACCAGATGGACGGCGACCTCGGCCGCGTAGTCGTCGACCAGTGTGCCCATCCGGTCGACGTCGGCGGCACCCCCGGGCGAGGTGTGGACGTGCACGACGAGGTCGTGCGCGCGGGCGACGGCGAAGATCCGGTCCAGCCGGCTCCGGCAGGCCGGGTCGGTGACGTCCCCGCCCAACAGGAAGCTGAGCTTGAGGGCGACCACGCCCCGCTCGCCCGCCAGTGCCAGCGCGCGCTCGGTGGCCTCGGTGTCCTCGGGCCGCGCCGAGACCCACAGGCCGGCCAGGATCCGCTCGTCCACCTGGGCCGCCTCGACACAGAGCTCGTTGAACCCGAAGGCGACCGATGGCTTCGGCACGCCGTAGTTCGGGATCACCACGGCCGCGGACGTCCGCTCGGCGTCCAGGTCCGCGCGCAGCTGCGCGATCGTCGCCCGGGCGCGGACGTCGGGGACCACCGGCGGTCCACCGTAATAGGGGTGGGCCGGTAGCACCCCGAGATGTCGATGCGCATCGTGTACGTCCGGTCGCGGCACGGTGGCAGTGAAGCACCCTGGTGTTTCCCGTGTGTGGCCAACGTGACAACCCGGTCGCGCCACTGGCTCTTTTGGTCCCTTGGCCGCCCTGGCCTGGTCCTGTGGTGACCCCTCCGGGTAGTCGGAGCCGTTCCTCTGTCCACTCGATGTGATCTTTCTGTTGATCGCGCCGTCCAGGCTCCCGCCTGCGGAGCAAGCTGGATGGCATGCGGTACGCGGTCATGGCCGACCTGCACGGAAAACGCAAGGCCCTGCGGCGGGTCCTCGCCGCCGCCGACGAGGTCGGTGTCGACGAGGTGGTCTGCCTGGGTGACTACCTGGAGGCCAAGGTGCCCATGCGCCGGCACGATCCAGGGCGGTTCTGGCCGCTCGACGAGGTCGTCGATCCCGACCCCAAACTGTGGGCCGAGCTCGCCGACCTGCGGCGCATCCTGGGCAACCAGGAGGAACGGATCCGGGACCTGCTCGCTCCGGAGCAGGTGCCGGAGCTGCTGGCACCGCTGCTGTCCGGGGTGTCGATGACCCATGTGGACTGCGCGGTCGGGATGCACGGCCACCAGATCGGCTGGGATGTCGATCCGGGCTCGGGCTCGTTCTCCCCCCGCGCCCGCGACGTGCCGGCCGTCCCGCTGGTGCTGGTGGGGCACACCCACCACCGGGCCGTCTTCGAGATCCGCTGGAGCGCCGAGCCCGAGCCCGAGCGCGAACCCGAGTCCAGGGCCGAGAGCGGTCGGGCCGGGGAGCCGCGGTTCCCCGGCGCCGGGCGGTCCGGAGCGGTCCGATCCGTCCCGGTGGTCTCCGGGGTGCCGGTGCCGGTACGCGTCGCGGGGCCCGATCCGGTCACCGTCGTGGTGAACGTGGGCCCGGCGATCGGGCGGCCCTCCAACTGGCTGTTCTTCGACGCGGATCGCGGCGAGGTCGTCTTCGAGGAGGCGTGAGCCCGCCGCCGGGCCACGGCTCGGGCCAGGGTTGGGACTTTAGTCCTGTCGCGTCCGACATCTGGGGGTCGTAAAGTGGATAGAAGTCCCGGCGAGCTCCGCACTCCCTGCGTTCCCCCCGTACGCAAGGAGCCGCGTGGCCGCCGGGACTTCTTCTTCCCCCGTGCCGAATGTCGGTGGCATGCCGATGGAACCCGTCGCCGGGCATTGTTCCGCATCCGCGCGCGCTGCCCCGGGTGTGGCCCGGAGCGCGCAGCCGATCTCATCCCCGCCGCGTCCCGCACTGGCCGTGAGCGCTCAGCCTCGTCGTGCTACCGGCCGTCTGTGGGCGTATGCCGGGCGGGTGGGTGGCAACTCGGCGCCTGCCAGCCGGATGCCTGTTAGGCAGATGTCCGGGCGGTGGGTGAGCGCCCGGGGGAGTTGTCGTGCCGTCGGATGTCCGACACCGATCGGGCCTACCCATTTGGTGATCCGCGTTCATCCTGGTGATGACAACACGAACCCGGCTGATCCTGATGAGTAGCAATCGCCTGGCCTTGGTTGCGGTGCGTCGCGCAAACACTGTGCACGGTTACGTTGTGGTGGGGATCAGGTGAAGGAAAAAGGCGTGCGGTGATGTGTCGACGGGGTTCTCGCGGCATCGGCGCGGCAGCAGCGACTGACGCTCTGTCGGGGGTCTGTAGCCTGCCAACGGCAGGGTCCGGTGCAAATCAACGCGATCTGGGCGGACCGGACCTTTGGTTTCGACCAGTTCGGATGGTCAGGTTTCGCGATGTTGCGAGCCGGTCCGGGGGCGAGCCGGTAGCGTTCGAAGCTGCTCGCGCTGCGTGCGCGACTGACTACAGCTAATAGGCTCGTTGACCTAGGGGGGTTGAACTGGTGCAGGTCCCCGCGGCGCGCATCGTGTTCTCGCCAGAAGACCGCGCGGAGGTCGCGTCGGTCGTGGCCGAGGTCCTCTCGACCGGTGCCCTGACTCTCGGTGCGCACACCCAGGAATTCGAGGCGGCGTTCGCGGCCATGCACGGCGCGCGCCACGCCGTCGCCGTGAACAGCGGAACGGCCGCCCTCGAGATCATCCTAAGAGGCATCGACGTGGGCGGATTCGACGTCGTCGTGCCCACGAACACCTTTGCTGCCACCGCGTTCGCGGTTCTCCGCGCCGGCGGTACACCGGTCTTCGCCGATGTGAGCGCAGACACCTTCGCGCTCAGCCCGGAGACTGTCGCCGCAGCCGTCACACCGCGGACGAAAGCCGTCGTCATCGTGCATATCGGCGGCATGATTCCGCCGGACATCGACGAGCTGTGTGGCCTCCTCGACGAGCGGGGCATCGTGCTCGTCGAGGACGCGGCCCACGCGCACGGATCAAGTCTCGCCGGCCGGCACGCCGGTTCCTTCGGGGTGGCGGGGTCGTTCTCCTTCTACCCGACCAAGCTGATCACGTGCGGTGAGGGTGGAATGGTCGTCACATCCGACGACCGGCTGCGCGACGAAGCCCTCCTCTATCGTGACCAGGGCAAGGCAGGATTCCTCGGCAACATTCACATCCGCGAGGGGTACGCCTGGCGGATGAGCGAGGTGCACGCCGCGACCGGCCGCGCCCACCTGCGTCACCTCGACGACTTCCTGGCCCGCCGCCGCCGGGTCGCGGCCCGTTACGACCAGGCGATCGACGAACTGGGCGTGGAACGGCCGCAGGCGGTCGAGGGCAGCGTCACCAACTACTACAAGTACCCGGTTCTTCTTTCCCGGGGCGTCGACCGGACGCAGGTGAAGAAGGAGCTCCGGGAGGGACACGGTGTCTCCATGGCGGGTGAGGTGTATGAAGCCCCGCTGCACCAGCAGCCGGTGTTCGAGCGGTATGCGCGGGTCCAGCTGCCGGTGGCCGAGGACATCTGCGCGCGGCACGTCTGCCTGCCACTGCATTCCGACATGACCGACGCCGAGGCCGAACATGTCATCTCGGCATTCCGTGCCGTCGTCCACGGAATGGAACTGGACGGTGCCCGGCGATGAAGATAGCCGTCACGGGAGGATCCGGATTCATCGGCGGTCACGTCGTCGACCGCCTCCTCGACGCCGGCCACGAGGTGCTGTCGCTTGACCTGAACACCTGCGGGCGGCCCGACCCGCGTGCCGCCTATCGCGAGATCGACGTTCTCGACCTCGAGGCGCTCGTCGACGCGTTCACCGGCGTGGACGTCGTCTTTCACATCGCCGGAATGTCGAACGTCGACTTCGCCTTCGCCGACCCGGTGCGCACGGTGCGCCTCAACGTGGAGGGAACCGGCAAGGTGTGCGAGGCGGCCCGGCGCACCGGCGTGCGCCGCGTCGTGTTCGCGAGCACCGTCTGGGTCTACGGCGCCGTGGCCGACGCGCCCGCACAACCGACCGAGCAGCCGTCCGGGCTCGCGGCGGGCAGCGTCCCCGCTCCGGCCGGGCACGGTGACCATCCGCGGCCCGCGCCGCTCACCGAGGACGCCGAGATCGTGCTCGCGCGGGCCGGCCACGTGTACACCTCGACCAAGCTCGCGGCCGAGCTGCTCCTGCACAGCTACCAGCAGACCTACGGGCTCCCGTTCACGATCCTGAGGTACGGCATCCCCTACGGCCCCGGCATGCGTGACGAGCTGGTGCTGGCCAGGTTCGTCCACAATGCCGTGCACGGCCGGCCGCTGACCGTCGCCGGCGACGGCCTGCAGTTCCGCAACTACGTCTACGTCCGTGATCTGGCCGACGCGCACGTGCTCGCGCTCGCCGACTCCGCGGCGAACGCCACCCTCGCTCTGGAGGGCAACGAGCCGGTGAGCGTGCTGGAGATGGCCCAGGCCGTCCAGCGGCACTTCCCCGGGACGGAGATCGAGCACATGCCAGCCCGGCCGGGGGACTTCCGCGGCCGGGAGATCTCCGCGCAGCGGGCCGCCGGCCTTCTCGGCTGGCGGCCGACGACGCCGTTCCTGGACGGCGTCCGGCAGTACATCGAGTGGTATCAGGCGAACCGGCAGCCACCCGCGGTGACTGCGCCGTCGATCGGGGATCTCGGCGTCTCCGCAACCTCGTCGGAATGAGCGTGTCGAAGATGGACGGGATCGAGGGGATCATGGACGACGTCACGGCGGAGAGCGAGCCCGAGTCTCGGCGCGGGAACGTGCTGCTGCTCTCCGGCTCCCTCGGAATGGGCCACGACGTGATGGCCGAGGCCTGCGCGACGTCGCTGGAGCGCCGCGGGTTCCACACCCGCACCGCGGACTGCCTGCGCATGACGGACGGCCGCAACGGCACGCTCGGGCAGAACGCCTTCCGCGGGCTGATCGCCGTCCCGGGGGTGTACGACGCGCTGCACTTCTCGCAGCTGCGTACGGGCGGGCGGGTGGCGCGGGCGATCGAGCGGACGTCCAGCCACTTTCTCGTGCCGCGGCTGCGCGAGGACATCCGGGCCGAGCCAGCCGACCTGGTGATCTCCATCTTCGCCTCCGCCGCGGCGGCGGTCAGCCGGCTGAAGTCGGAGTTCCCGGGGATGACCACGGCCGTGTTCTCCTCGGACTGCTGCGTGCACCGCATCTGGGTGCAGGACAACACCGACCTGTTCCTGGTGACGTCCCAGACCGCGGCCCGCTACGTGCGCCGGTTCGCCCCGCAGGCCCGGGTCGCCGTGGTGCCGACCCCGGTGCGCACCCCGTTCTACGACCCGCCGACCCAGGAGGAGGCCCGGGGCAATCTCGGCATCCCGCTGGAGAGCCGGTGCGTGCTGCTCATGTCCGGGTCGTGGGGCCTCGGCCCGCTGGTCGAGGCGGCCGAGGCGCTCGCCGCCGCCGGGGTGTGGGTGCTCGCCGTCGCCGGCCGCAACGAGAAGCTGGCCGCCCGGCTGTCCGCCCTCGCGCAGCGCGACCACCGGGTGATCCCGTTCGGCTTCACCAACCGGATCCCCGAACTTATGGCCGCAAGTAACCTGGTAGTGACCTCGTCGGGGGACACCTGCAGCGAGGCTCGCGTGATCGGGCGCGACCTGCTGTTGATGGACGTGGTCCCCGGCCATGGGCGGGACAACCTGCAGAAGGAGCTCGACCGCGGCCACGCCGAGGTGACCAGTACGGACTCGCTGTCCCTGACCCGGTCGGCCCTGGCCTGTCTGGACCGGGTCAAGCCGCCCTCGCAGCGGGTCGCCGTCAGCCCACAGGCCTGGGAGCAGGCATTCGGTGCGGCGCTGGCCCAGATCGGACTGGGCGTCCACTGGTGATGCCGCGCGCGCGGGTGGGCCAGGTGCCATGAAAGTCGATACGTCATGAGATGTGCTGGGGGAGCCGTCGCGTTGTGGGAGATGATGCCGCCGGGGTCGCCGCCGTTGGGGCGGCGCACCCTGGCTCGGCCGCCCGTGCCGGCGGATGGGACGCTGCGATGGTGAGCCGCGTATGAACACGGCGCTCGTACTCGGGCTGCCCACGACCATTGTCTCGGCGGCCCTGTACGGGGTCGCGCCGCTGCTGCAGGCGATGGCCGCCCGGAGGGAGGAAGCCGGCACCGGCCTCGGGCTCGGCCTGCTGGCCCGGCTGGCCACCCGGCCGCTGTGGCTGGTCGGCCTGGGGGTTGAGGCCGGCTCGTTCCTGCTGGAGGTCTACGCCCTGTCGGTGGCGCCGGTCGCGCTCGTCGCGCCGGTGATGGCCCTCGACATGATCGTGTTCACCATGCTCGCGCGCCGATTGCTGGGTGAGCGGATCAGCCGGGTCGGCTGGAGCGGCGTGGGCTCGATGGTCGCCGGCGTCGGCCTGCTCGCCTACGCCTTCCACCGCAACGCGGAGGTCGGCAGCCCGGCGGGCAACGGCGTCCTGCTCGCCTTCCTGGTGCTCGGGCTGATCTTCTCGCTGCTGTGCGCGTTCGGCGCGAACCTGGCCGCGGCGAAACGGCAGATCGCCGGGGCCGCGCTGGGGTTCGGGCTGGCCGCCGGGGTCAGCTACGCCATCGCGACCCTGGCCACCCGCCAGATCGGGCTCGCGGTGCACGAGCGCCGCAACAGCGACTCGACGCTCATCGACCTGCTGTCCACGCCGACGCCCTACGTCCTCATCCTGTTCTCCGTGCTGGCCCTCGGGCTGGAGCAGCGCGGCCTGCAGGGCCGGGCCGCGGTCATCGCCTTCCCCGTCACCAGCGGGGTCTCGGCGTTCCTCCCGGTGACTCTGGGACTGACCCTGTTCGACGAGCCCGCGCCGGACGGCCCGCGCCTGCTCGCCTTCGTCGTCTCGCTGGTGATGGTCGCCGCCGGCATCGGCGCGCTCGGCCGCGACCGGATGGCCGCCAACCGGTCGGTCGAGGACGAGCCGGTCGTCGATCCCCGAGCCGGTTACGGTCCCGCCGACGAGGACGACTATCGTCCCCTCGACGGTGCCACCGACCAGGACGACTGGGCTGTTCCCGGGACGGGAGCCGGCTACGACCGCGGCGGAACCGCCCCGGGCGGCGCGCCCGCGCACGGGTCGGCCGACAGGTTCGGCGTGGTCATGGACCCATTGCGGAGTGCGCAGAGCTGAGTCAGGATGGGGCTCATGGGCGAAATGTCCCGTGGGCCCGTGGGTCGGTGAGGGCACCGCGGCAGGCGTTCGAGGTGCGGCCCCGCTCGGCCGGGATTGGTGGATCGCGTGTACGCGGACGATTCGGGGTTCGACGATGCGGCGGGATACCAGGATCCGGGGTACCGGGTCGTCTCGGTCAATCTGCCGAGCGATCTCCTGGAGGTCGTGCTGCGCCGGGTCGGCCCGAACGGCCTGTCCGCCTACGTGACCCAGGCGCTGTGGCGCCAGGAGCCGCGCGCATCACTGATTGACTTCCACCGCTGGACGGCGGCCCTCAGTCGCGCGGCGCTCGACCAGGACGTGTCCCGCGCGGCGGAACCGCCCGCCCTGCACTGAGCTCGCTGCGGTTCCTGGGCCTTCCGGTGCGCTTCGCCGTTGCCGTTGCCGTTGCCGGCTCGTGGCTGGGGCTACTGGTGCGCCTCACTCGGATGGACGGCCGGGCGCCCGGGCGATCGGGGGGTGAACCCGGGCGGCCGGCCACGACGACTGTCTCACGCTCGGCACGTGATGCGTTACTTACAGTTTCTTGAGGTGTGCATCGCGTGAGCGAGTCCATAGGTATGACCGCATTGGCGCCGCCTGTTCCGTCTCGGTGCTCCTGAGTCGTTCCGGGGCGTTGGTCGCGGGCGACACACGGTGCTGGGCGGGTCAGCGGTCTCCGGGTTCCGGTCTCAGCATCGCCGGATGCAGCAGGCGGGTGTCCCCGCGGGTGAAGAGCTCGGCCGGACGGCCGCCGTCCCGTGTTGTGGTCCGTCCGGTCGGGACGAGGAAGCCCGCCGTGCGGGTGACCTTACGGTGGAAGTTGCGAGGGTCCAGCCGGGTTCCCCAGACGATCTCGTAGATCCGCCGAAGCTGCGCGACGGTGAACTCGGGCGGGCAGAACGCCGTCGCCACCGGGCTGTACTCGATCTTTGAACGGGCACGTTCGACCCCGTCGGCCAGGATCCTGGCGTGATCGAAGGCCAGCCCGGTCATCCCGCCGACCGCGCGGCCGTCCCCGACTGCGCCGCCGTCCGCGCTCCCCGCGCCTTCGCCTGTGCCGCCGTCCGTACTGTCCGCGCCCGAGTCGCCGTCCGAGCCGGATCGCGGGATGTCGGTGACCGCCCACCACCGGCTGGCCGCCGCGTCGGTGCCGGCGACGGGAACCGGAAGGTCGGGCGCGAGCGCCAGGTACGCGACCGTGGCCACCCGCCCGCGCGGGTCGCGGTCCAGGTCCGCATAGGTCGCGAGCTGTTCGAGATGGCCGGTGGAGCGCGCCAGGCCGGTCTCCTCCCGCAGCTCGCGGACGGCGGCCGCGTCGAGATCCTCGTCGGGCCGGACGAACCCGCCGGGCAGAGCCCACCGCCCCGCGAACGGCTCGATCCCGCGCCGGACCAGAAGGACGCAGAGAGTGTCATCGCGCACGGTGAGCACCACGAGATCCACGGCCAGCGGAACGGGGACGATCTCGGCCGGGAGGATCTCGGCCGGACCAGGCGCGGCGCCGGAGCCGAGCGCGGCGCCGGACTCGGACAGGGTGCCGGACTCGGACGGGGTGCCGGAGCCGGGCGTGGGGCGGGAGCCGGGCGTGGGGCGAGAGCCGGCGGCGGGCGGCGTGGTCATGGCGGCGATGGTATCTCGTCAGGTTGACGAGAAGGGGGGTAGGGCTCTACAGTTCCTCTTATCGTCAGTTCGACGATAAGAGTGTGAGGAGGTCCGGCGATGGCCGATATCAGCCGTGTTCTGTTCCTGCGCCACCTGCGTGGCACCCCGACGGCGTACATCCGCCACCAGCGGGGCACCGCCGTCGCCCACGAGGGCGTCGGCCTGGTGTTCTGGTACCGGCCGCGCACCGCCGTGATCAGCGAGGTCCCGGTGGACGACCGGGAGCTTCCGGTGGTCTTCCACGCCCGGACCGCGGACTTCGCCGACGTCGCCGTCCAGTCGACGGTCACCTTCCGCATCGCCGACCCGGCGCTCGCCGCGAGCCGTCTCGACTTCGGCATCGACCCCGAGCTGGGGAGCTGGCGCGAGGACCCGCTCGCCCGGCTCGCCGAGATGATCACGGAGACCGCCCAGCAGTACGCCGCCGACCAGCTCGTCCGCATGCCGCTCACCGACGCCCTGGTGGACGGCGTCGCGGCGGTCCGCCAGCGCGTCGGCCAGGGCCTCGGCGGCGACGCCCGCCTCGCCCAGACCGGGATCGCGCTCGTCGGTGTCCGGGTCGTCGCCATCCGGCCGGTGCCGGAGGTGGAGAAGGCGCTGGGCACCCCTACCAGGGAAAAGATCCAGACTGAGGCCGACCGCGCCACCTACAGCCGCCGCGCGCTGGCGGTCGAGCAGGAGCGCCGGATCGGCGAGAACGAGCTGCAGAGCAAAATCGAGCTGGCCCGCCGCGGGGAACAGCTCGTCGTCCAGGAAGGCGCCAACGAGCAACGCCGGATGACCGAGCAGGCGGCGGCGGCGCGGATCAGCGCCACCGCGCAGGCCGAGCGGGCCGAGACCGCGGCCCGCGCCGAGGCCGAGCGGGTGCGGCTGGAGGCCGCCGCCCGTGCCGACGCGGTCCGCCTGGTCGGCGCGGCCGAGGCCGACGCCGAGGCCGCCCGGGTCGGCGCGCTGGCCGGTATGGACACGGCGACGCTGGTCGCCCTCGCCGTGCGCGACCTGGCCGACCACCTGCCGGACATCGGTGCCCTCACCATCACGCCGGACGTCCTCACCGAGGCGTTCGCCCGCTTCGTCCGGCCCGGCCTGACGGCCGCCGTGCCGGCCGGCGGCGAGCGGTGAGCCTCGCTCCGCGCGCGGTGATCGTCCACCGGCGCACCGAGTACACCGAGCTGCTGGAGCACCACGGCACCCGTGGCCAGGCGGAGTTCTTCCTGCGGTCGCGGGGCCGGGACATCGCCGAGGTGGAGGCCCGGCACGCCGCCCAGACGGCGGCGCGGCGCCAGGTGGCCGCCGCGGTGCCGCCGAGCTGGCGGCGCGGTGAGGTGGAGCGCGCCGACCTCGACCGCTTCCTGTTCGACCCCGAGGATGTGATCATCTGTGTCGGCCAGGACGGCCTCGTCGCCAACGTCGCCAAGTACGTCGACGACCAGCCCGTCGTGGGCATCGACGCCGATCCCTCACGCAACCCCGGCGTGCTCGTCCGGCACCAGCCGGGCGAGACCGGGCGCCTGCTGGCCGTCGCCGAAGCGCTCCGGCGCACGGGCGGCGCCGGCGGCCCGTTGCGCCACCTCACCATGGTCGAGGCACGCTCCGACGACGGACAGGTCGTGCGTGCCCTGAACGAGGTCTACATCGGGGACCCCGGCCATCAAACGGCCCGTTACCTCCTGCGCGCGCCCGGGTACGACGGAGTCACGACAGAGCGGCAGGCGTCGTCCGGCCTGATCGTCAGCACCGGCACGGGCAGCACCGGGTGGTGCCGGTCCGTCTGGCGCGAGCGGCACAGTGCCCTGGACCTGCCGGCCGGCGAGGCACCCGCCCTGATCTGGTTCACCCGTGAGGCGTGGCCGTCCCCGACCACGGGGACGGCCTGCACCGAGGGGCTCCTTGTCGGAGCGGTCCGGCTCGAGTTGCTGGTCGAATCCGAGCGCCTGGTCGTCTTCGGTGACGGCATCGAGACCGACTCGGTGGCTCTCACCTGGGGCCAACGCCTCACGATCGGCATGGCGGACCGGCGGCTGAACCTCATCTGACGCACGGTCCCTGACCTGTGGTCCGACGTGCGGTCAGTGGCCGAAGCGCTCGATCGCCTTGCTGACCCGGGAGTTCGCCTGCGCGAAGCTGACCTTCCCGTCCACATACGCGGCGAGCGCGGCGCGGCGGACCCGCTCCGCACGCGGATCGCTCAGCGGGGTGTTCAGCAGGTTGGTCGTGGCGGTGGCCACGGCGATCACCTCCCGGTACCAGGGGAACAGGTGGAGTACTACGGGCGAATCCAAAGGAACGGACTGGGCTGTAGCGCGAGCTGAGCTGAGCCGAGCTGACCGAGCGGAGCAGTTGGATCGGGCTCGACGCGACCGTCGGCGCTGGTCGGAAACGCGGTGTGCGATGGGCAGGCGGCCCGGTCACGGAGTCGGCGCGGGGTGGCCGCCCGGCAGGTCGTGCCGGGTCAGGCCGGGGCGGGTACCCGCTCGATGGCAATCACGACGTCGCTCCTCCGTGACGGGACGGGCACCGTGCGCCCGCGCTCGGCCTCAGCGGGCATCGCACGATCGACACGACCGTGACGTTGGAACAACGCGGCCCGCACGAACATCTACAGAGTGCGCGACGTGAGCCGGTTACGCAAGAGCCGAAGAACGGCTGGTCAGCGGCTTGACACTCGCCGGCTGTCCGGATTCGCCGGTCAGCGGCGGGCGCGCGGGCGGTCGAACTCGCCGTCATGGACCCCGGCGAGGAACGCGTCCCACTCCGCGCCGCTGAAGGCCAGAACCGGGCCGAGCGGGTCGGTGGAGTCGCGGACCGCCACGCCGCCGTCGACGTCGGCCACCTCGACGCACATGCCGCCCTCCCCGCCGCTGTGACTGCTCTTGCGCCACGGGAGCGCGGCCGGGTCGGTGACCGCCGGTTTCCTGGACGTCATCATCGAAGCTCCTCCGAAACAGCGGAAATCAACGCCACGGAGTCCGCCGGGCCAAGAGCGGACGCCATCAGGTGATCCAACCTGACTCTATAGCGGCGAATTTCTGACGGACGTTCCAGGTAGAGGCTTCCGGCGCCTTTTTCTATGTAGACCACATCGTGATCCGTCTCGTCCGCGAATCCCAGAACGGAGAATGTGCTGCCCATACCGGCATGTGCCCCGGCCGCGAAGGGAAGCACCTGAACGGTGACATTCGGTAGTTCGGACGTCTTCGCGACCCACTCGAGCTGGGCGCGCATCGCCGCCGCGCCGCCGACCGGGCGGCGTAGGACCGCCTCGTCGAGGATCACCCAGAGCCGGGGCGGGCTGTCGCCGCGCAGCCGCGACTGCCGGTCGAGCCGCAGCGCCACCCGGCGCTCGATCTCGTCGTCGGGCGCCTCCGGGTTGCTCGCGCGCATCACCGCCCGCGCGTAGTCCGCGGTCTGCAGCAGGCCGTGAACGAGCTGCGGCTCGTACACGCTGATCGAGGAAGCGTCGGCCTCGAGGCCGATGTAGACCTCGAACCAGGCCGGGACCACGTCCTGGTAGGCCTGCCACCAACCATGCCGCCGCGACTCGCGGGCCAGGCCGAGCAGCGCCTCGCGGTGGTCGGCGTCAGTCACCCCGTACAGCCGAAGCAGGTCCGCCACATCCCTCGTGCGCACCGGGATCCGCCCGTTCTCCAGCCTGCTCACCTTCGACGCCGAGCAGCGCAGCACCTCGCGGACCTGCTCGACGTCCACACCCGCGGCCTCGCGCAGGCGGCGGAGCTCGGCGCCGAGCCGCCGGCGCCGCACCGTGGGACCGCTGTTCCTCGCCGTCACCCGTCCTCCCGGTCACCGGAACCGTTGTGGAGCATTCCGTTACGCATCCACAATCTGATCACATAGATAGTGCGCAATCTGTAGCGAAACCAGCACACAAGGGCTTGCATATGCGTGGTGCAAGCTCCATGCTGCAGAAGCGGTGCTCACCTTGAGTGGCGAAATCGAGCCCCTGGGTGAGATGTTGTCGACGATGGGGCCTACCGGGGGAGCGTCGGTGCTGGTCGGGACGGTATGGATGGCCGTGAGCCGGTGCCGCCCGCCCTGCCACGGCGGGTCGGCCGCCCACATCAGGTTGGGCTGCGCCATCGGGTCGGCCTGCCACGTCGGCATGGTCCCTCCGTCGATCCGTGCGGTCGGCCCGGTGACCGCGCCCGCCGCCCGTCAGGCCGCTGCCCGTCAGGCCGCTGCCCGCCGTGCCGCTGCCCGCCGTGCCGCCCGTCAGGCTGCCGCGCGCCGTGCCGCCCGTCGGCCGGCGACGGTCTCGGCCATGCCGTGTCCGGTGACAGCCCCAGCAGCCGGCCGGTTCGTGACCGACATCCGTCCGGAGCGCCTTCGCGGGGGCGAGTGCCGCGCCCGCGCGGCCGCCCCGCCAGAACTGGGAACTGGAGTCCCGATGAATCGTTACTCGCGCAGCAGGGGTCATTGCGGCCGGCGCGTCCGGCCGGCCACGATGCGATTGGGGGAGGCCGACGACCCCGACTCCTCCTCGATGTTCGGCGTGATCCTCTTCGCGGCCGGTCCGCGTCAGGCGCGCCGGATCGTCCTCGCCTTCGACTCCGCGTCCGACGCCGATGCGTACGCGGTCGAGAACCATTATGTCGACTACCTGGTCGCGCCGCTGTCCTTCCTGTCACCGGCGGGTATCCGCCGGGTCCGGTGAAGCGCGGCGAGACCCACCAGCTGGCGAGACCTTCCGACCGGCGAGACAACCCGACCGCCGAGAAGACCCGGCCGGCCGGTGAGAAGAGAGGCGGGACGACGATGACCCGGCGATTTCTTGTGTTCGACGGCGACGGTGAGCTCGTGGGCACGTTCGCGGAGTGGGAGGACGCGCATTCCTGGGCGCACCTAAGATCAGCCGAACCCGCGAATACCGGCCCCGTACAGGTGGAGGACCGCGCCGAGCGCCGCACCTGGACGGTGAGCGGCGAGCAGTGCCGGCTCACCGTCTGGCGGCGCCAGGTCGAGTACGGCTACTGCGCGCCGCCGCCGCCGGTGCCGCTCCCCGTCCCGCCCGCCTTCGTCGCTCCGTCGGCGCCGCCGCCGGGAACGGTGAGCTCGCGCCCGCGGAACAGGCTCCGCCGCCAGGTCAAAGCCTCCTGAGCGCAGGCTGCCAGAGCCGGGCCGCAACCGCCTCGGCCGCCGCAACCCGCCTCGGCCGGCTCGGCCGGCTCAGCCGGAGGCCGCCGGGTTGTGGCCTCCCAGCCCGCGGTGGATCGCCTGCTCCACCGGAGAGCGGGGGAGATCCGTGTCGCAGAGGAGCAGCGGGCCGTCGGGCTCGAGCGGCGGCTGGGCGAGGAACCGGGGAGTGGACCCCCGGTGCACCTGCGCGGCGTGGATCAGGAACGGGTGGCAGAGGTAGACATCCCCGGCCTGCCCGGTGGCCAGCGCGGTCGGACGGTCCGCGGCGTCGAGCCGGCCGGCCGCGTCCATCGTCCGGCACAGGTTCAGGACGTCCGTCCCGCGCCCACCGAGCGGCTCGAGGAACCGCGGGACGTCCAGATGCGAACCGACCTTGATCCTGGTCGGGGCATCGGCCGGGCCGACGTCGGAGAACAGGAAGAGCATCAGCAGGGCACGGCCGCGTGAGGCCACATTGAGCCACGGCCAGGGCGCTGTCGCCGCGGCCTGCGCCGGGTCGTCCGCGGCGTAGCTGCCATCCATGTGCCAGCCTGTGTCGCCCGGGTCGTCGGGGTGCGGGAAACGAATCGGGAAAGTGCCCAGCCCGACCCGGGGCAGCCAGCGCCCGGGGCCCACGAGCTGGTCGAACGCGGCACGCAGCCGCGGCGAGGACGCGGCGGCGCGGAACGGCTCGTCGGCGCGCCCGCCCACGCGGACGACAGGGTGCGTCCAGGTCGCGCTGTCCGCGGGATCGGCGTCGATCGTCTCCCAGAGAATCGCCCGGCCCGCGTCGGCGACCGCGCGGCTGAACGCCCCAGCCACCCGCACGAATCCGTCCGCGACGAACCTCTCGATCTCCTCGTCGGTAAGCATGGGACGGGACGACTCGGCCGTGAATCCGGACGTCATGGGCCACGACCACCTCCGGCGAACGATTCTGCCCGCGACCGGCAGTCGCCCGCCACGCATTTTTCGCTGCCCACCTCGGCGCGTCCGCGCTGGGCGGCTGCCTGCGACGGCGGGGTGTCGTGGGACGGGATTAGCCTCGGACTGTGCCGGAATCCGTGAACTTTGACCGTATGGCGGACCGCTACGACGAGACGCGGGGCGGGGCGGAACGTGGCCGGACCGTCGCCGCCGCGCTCGCTCCGCACCTGCTCGGCGAGACGCCCCTGGAACGCGCGCGGCTGCTGGAGATCGGCGTCGGTACCGGTCTGGTCTCCGCCGCCTTCGTCGAACTCGGCTGGTCCGTGGCCGGAGTGGATCTCTCCGAGCGGATGCTCGCCCGCGCCGCGGGACGGCTGCCCGGCCGGATCCTGCGCGCTGACGCCACCGCGATCCCACTCCGCTCAGGCACCGTGGACGCCTGCGCCGCGGTGCACGTGCTGCACCTCGTCGGCGATCAGCCCGCGGTGCTGGCCGAGGTCGTCCGGGTGCTGCGCCCGGGCGGCCGGTTCGGTTTCGTCGGGGCCGGGGCGCACGACGGATCGGACATCTCCGAGATCATCCAAGCCATGCAGGCCACGCTTGCCGACGGCGCGTCCCGTCGCGACGCGCCCGACACCGTCACCCGGCTCGCCGAGCAGGCCGGCCTGCGCCTGGTCGCCGACCTCACCCTCACCGGCGCGGGACGTCCCTCGACCCCGCTGGAAGCCGCCCGGCAGATCGAGCTCCGGACATGGTCGACCTTCTGGGACGTCCCCGCGTCGAAATGGTCCACGATCGTCGAACCCGCGCTGGACGCTCTTCGCGGTCTCCCGAACCCGACCGAGGCCCGGCCAGCCAGAATCCGTACGCCTTGCCTGATCTTCGAGAGCCAGTCTCCCGGGACGCCGGCTCGCGCAAGATAAGTCAATACGAAGACCGGAGTGTGGAACGGGGGATCCTCGCCCCACCACCCCGTCCATTCGTGGTCCTTCCAGGGGCCGCGCTGCGGCACGAACTTGTTCCGCCCCATGATCTCCGCGCCGATGCCCGGCTTCCGTGCTCCGGCAAGCGCGTCGTCCACCCCGGTGTCTCCGCCGTCCTCGCCGTGCATCGCGCGGAACGACCTGGTGTGGAAGAACCAGTCGTGCAACCGCCCCTCGGCGTGACCGAACGGCCTTTCGAGGCTCTGCCCCTCGCCGGTGCCATAACCGTCGAGGGAGATGGAGAAGTTGTGGACCCGTACACGAGACACGGGCCGACCTCCTGCTCTCGTGAAATGCGCGGTCGCGACGACGCGACGGTCGTCAGCGCGGCGTTCGGATAGCTGATCAGTGGGTGGCCGAGCCGGCCGCCGGTACCCACGGGCCGACACCACTGACGCGCTCCACGGCGTAGCGCACAATGAATCCCGGGCCCCGCGGCGCCGGGAACTCGGCGTCCGGCGAGATGTAGACCTTCGCCAGGCGGTTGAGCAGGTCCCAGGTGTCATCGCTCGGCGTGACCGTCGCCCGTGCCCGCACCACGGCGTACTGGTTCAGGAAGGCGCCCGGCACCCGCGGGGCGTCGAAGGACAACACGACCCGCGGGTCACGCTCGATGTTGCGTAGCTTCACCTGTTTCGACATGTGCCCGGTGACGATCCCGTCGCCGTCCAGGCCGATCCAGATGACCGTCACCTGCGGGCTGCCGTCGGCGTTGATGGTGGTCAGGTGGGCCATCGGGCCGGACTCGATGAGGTCCCTCAGTTCCTGCGGCAGAGTGCTCACGGGTCGATTCCCTCTCTTGTGTACCGGTGTCGGGGGGTGTCAACGTGCCGAGTGGTGATCGTCCAGGCGCTGCAGGAGGCGGACCAGCTCCGCGCGTTCGGCCGGGGTGAGCGGGGCGAGCAGTTCGTCCTGGGTCTCGTCGACGAGCTGGTCCAGAGTGTGCAGCCAGGACCGTCCGGCCGGGGTCAGCGTGACGATGTTGCGGCGCCGGTCGGCGGGGTCGGGGGCGCGTTGCACGTACGCCGTCTCGGCCAGGCCGCTCAGCACGGCCACCATGTCACTGCGGTGGATGCCGGTGCGCTCGCTGAGCGCGGCCTGACTTGCCGGGCCGCTGTCGCGGAGCGTGACCAGCGTCGCGTACTGCCACCGCGTCGCCCCCGCCGCGGCGAGACGGGCGTTCGAGATCCGTTCCGCGTGCACCGTGCCGCGGCCGAGGAGCCGGCTGGCCAGTGACCGCAGGCGCGCGGGGACGGCGGACGGGTCGGTCGGCCCGTGGCGGTCGCGTTCCGGCATGAACCGCATCCTAGGGGCTTGCGTTAGTGACACCAACGACCTAACGTTAGTGTCACTAACGTTAGGGAGACTAACGATGAAGATCGAACCCTTCCGCGTCGCCGTGCCGCAGGCCGACCTCGACGACCTGCACGCACGCCTCGACCGCACCCGCTGGCCCGACGAACTACCGGGCGTCGGAGACGAGTTCGGCGTGCCGCTGGCCAGGGTCAGGGAACTGGCCGACCACTGGCGCCGCCGTTACGACTGGCGTGCGGCGGAAGCCGAGCTGAACAGCCATCCGCAGTTCGTCACCGAGATCGACGGCCAGCGGATCCACTTCCTCCACGTGCGCAGCCCGCGGCCCGACGCGCTCCCACTGGTGCTGACCCACGGCTGGCCGGGGTCCATCGTGGAGTTTCTCGATGTGATCGGGCCGCTTTCGGCGGACTTCCACCTGGTCGTCCCGTCGATTCCGGGGTGGGGCTTCTCCGGCCCGACGCGCGAGCGCGGCTGGGACGTCGATCGGGTGGCACTTGCCTGGGCGGAGCTGATGCGCGGCCTGGGATACCACCGTTACGGCGCGCAGGGCGGTGACTGGGGGGCGTCGGTGTCCCGGGCCCTGTCGCAGCACGACGCCGACCACGTCGTCGGAATACACCTCAACTATCTTCCGACACCGCGGCTGCCGGGCGACCCGGACCGCACCCGGCTGACACCGGGGGACCAGGAGCGGCTCGCCCAGACCGAGGCCTACCTGCGCGACCAGCCGGCGGTTCGGCTGGTCAACGGCACCCGGCCGCAGACCCCGGCGTACGCCCTCAACGACTCGCCGGTCGGGCTGCTCGCCTGGCTGCTCGACCCGATGACGATGTGGGCGGCCCGGGACTTCCCGATCAGTCTCGACCGGGTGCTCACGAACGTGACGCTGTTCTGGTTGACCGGCACCGCCGGGACGGCGCCGCGCCTGCACCGGGAGACCGGCGGCCCGCGGTCGTGGCGGACTGTCCAACCGGTGGGCGTCCTCGTCCTGCCCGAGGACATCACCCGCCCGATCCGGCCGTATGCCGAGCGGCGGATGCCGATCGCCCGGTGGACGGAGGCCGACCGTGGCGGTCACTTCGCGGGGCTTGAGGTGCCCGAGCTGCTCGCCGCCGACATCCGCGCGTTCTTCCGGAGCCGGTGAGGCCGATAGCATCAGCGAATCGCGCGACCACCAGTTGGGGAAGCCGGGGCACCGTGACCGTCATCAAGATCAATGCCATCACTGTCGAGCCCGACAGTGGCGACGAACTGGCCCGTCGTTTCGCCGCGCGTGCCGGCGCCATCGATGACCGTGACGGCTTCGAGGGCTTCGAGCTGCTCAAGCCGACCGACGACCGCACCACGTGGCTGGTGGTGACCCGCTGGCGCGACGAGGAGTCGTTCCAGGCGTGGGTCAGCTCGCCGGCCTTCGCCCACGGGCACCGCTCGGAGGCGGAACGCGCGGGCGGCGAGGCACCCAGGCCGGTCGGCGTGCACAGCGAGCTGTGGAGCTACACGATCGCCGGCGGCTCCACGGGCTGACCCGGACTGACCGTTCCGTCACGCGCGGCGCCGGAGGTGCGCGATGCGTTGGACGACATCGGCCCGCGGGGTGAGTTGGCAGTCCGGCTGTGTCGTCATCACCGCAGCGGCGGCACCGGTCACCTGGAGGCCGTCTGATCGGTCGCCTGGCGATGGATGGCCAGCGCCTGACGTAGCCGCTCCCGGGCACGGTGCAGGCGCTGCCTGACCGCCGACGGCGTGATCCGCAGGATCTCGGCGATCTCGTCCGCAGTCAGGCCGTCCCAGCAGGTCAGCGTGAGAATTAGCTGGTCGGCCGCGGTGAGCTGCGCCAGCGCGGTCCGGACCTCGACGGCTTGTTCGGGCAGTGCAGCGTGCGTCGGGATGACAGAAGCCGCGGGCCGGTCGTGCTGACGAGGCAGGTGAACCGTTCCTCGGTCGTCTCCTCCGCTGTCGGCGTCTCAGCGCTCGACGCCCTATGGGCGGCGGATCTGACGGGCTCAGAGGTCACTGGTCGGTACCGATCCACTCGGAGCCACAGTTCGCCGTGATGTGCTGCCGGGCCGGGCCCTCATCGCCGCGGGCAGCGGCCTCGGCGATGTCGTGAAGGTTGTCCCTGACGCCACCCCCGTCGACCGCGGCGATGATCGGCCAGTACGGCATGCCGCGCATGACTCCTACAGCCCGCCCGGCCCGGGTGCTGTCACCCGTTCCGCGCGCAGCGAGCCATTCGCCGTCCCAGACACAGATCGCGTACCAGGCGAAAGTCGCCTGTACTCCGGTGACCTGCATCAGCGCCGGCTCCCGCTGGCCGTTCGCAACCTCTTGGTCAATGACGGGCTGCCAGCTCCGGCCGGCCGGCAGGGGGATGTCGGCCGGCCGTAACGACTCCATGGCCTCGCGAAAGTCCGACGCTCCGGTGTTCAGCCACTCACTCGTGTCGTTCTCCGTCATCCCCGGAGAGCCGAACAGACCTGTGCGGGCGGCAAGCTCGTCGCCGAAGGTGAACGCCGCTGTTCCCAGCAGTGCTGCGGCAGCCAGTCCGGCGACCGCAAAGCGTCGCCTGGCGGAACGGTTTCCCGGCGCCCGCACCGACATCAGTCCCGGGCGTTGCGGCTGCCCCGACCTGGCCAGCCACTGAGTCGTGCCGTCCGGCCCGGCCTCGTCAGCGGACCCGGTTCGTACAACCGCCCTCGTGAGCTCACTGACCAGGCGGGCGACGTCGTCGCGGCTCGCCAGGTCGGCTCTGACCGGGTCCGCGGACCGCACCCGGCGATCCAGCTCGCCGTCATCCGGCAACCTAATTCTGATCAGCCTCCAGCATCGACGTCGATCGGCTGACCAGAAGATGTCCGGCACGGCCGCCGGTGTGACATGGCGCTGGTGAGCGGGGGCGATCACGTGCCCGGCCGGGCGAGCAGCCCGCGCGGATGACGGCTCGCGCGCTGGCTGTGAGGGAGGTCTGCTGCCGTGGCATGATCACGATCGGCGGCCCGGTACCCGCTTCCGACGCCGCGGATGTTCCCCAGCTGACGGAGCCCGAGGTCCGGGCGCCGGATCAGCCGGATCAGCCGCGAGGCGTGTCAGCGGCTCGCCGTCTCGGCGAACAGCGCGGCGAATCTGGCCGCGCCTTCCCTCGCCAGCCACGTCTCGAAGTCCATCAGCCCCGGGTGCAGTCGCCGCAGTGCGGGAATGTCGGCCTGCCAGCCGTTGAAGGACTTCTCCCGCTCGAGGCCGTCGACGTCGACCCCGAGCTGGACGAGAGTCTCCCGGGGGAGCGGATCCAGCTGAAGGTCGCGCCCGGTCGCGCGGCTGATCGCGGTGATCAGGTGTTCGCGGGTCAACTCGTCGCCGGCCAGCTCCAGCGCCGCACCCACATAGCGGGCCGGGTCCGCGAAGGCGAGGGCGGCGAACGCTCCGATGTCGGTGACGGCGATGAGCTGAACCGTCACCCCCGCCGGGATCATCCGGACCAGAGAGGCCTGGCCGGTGACGCCGAAGACCGGGTCGGTGTGGTTCTCCGCGAACATGACGGGACGCAGCACGGTGGCGGGAAGGCCGAGCTCCCGGATGTGGCGCTCGATCCGCGCCTTCGAGGCCGCGGGGCCGTCCGGGTTTCGATCGACACCTGCCGCGGAGGTGTAGACGAGATGCCGGACCCCGGCGTTCCTGGCCGCGTCGGCGACGTTGACGCCGTACCTTTCCTCCCCCTCGACGAAATGGGGGGCGTGGCTTGCCGGCTGAACGCTGAACACGCCGTACACGCCCTCGGTGGCGGCGGCCAGCGCGTCCCGGTCGTCCAGGTCACCGGTCACCAGTTCGGCGCCGTCGAGGGCGAGCCGCCGCGCCGCCGGCCCGGCGGGGTCGCGGACCAGCGCCCTCACCCGCCACCCGTCGGCCAGGAGACGTCGCGCGGTGGCCCCGCCCTGTTGGCCGGTGGCCCCGGTGACGAGGATGGTCCGATCGGGCGTCGGCATGCGGAGCCCTTCTGTTAGGTTCGAGTCATCTTCCGGAGCGGTGCTCCGAAACATACGGAGCGGTGCTCCGAATGTCAATGATGGAGGAGCCGGTTGGCTGAGTCGCCGCGCGCGGACGCTCGCCGTAACTACGAACTGATCCTTGATGTCGCCCGGGACGTGTTCGCCGAGCACGGCATCGACGCCTCGCTACGGGACATCGCGCGCCGCGCCGGTGTCGGCATCGGCACGCTCTACCGCCACTTCCCGACCCGTGAGGCGTTGCTGGAGGCGTTGCTGGGCCGGGGCTTCGACGGGCTGCGCGCGCGGGCCGAGAGCCTGCTCGCCGCGCCGCGTCCCCGTGACGCGCTGCTCACGTGGCTGGGGGAGGTCGCCACCGGCTCCGCCGTCTACCAGGGCCTGCCCGCCTCGATCCTGGCGGCCCTCGAGGATGAGAGCTCGGCGTTGCACGGCTCGTGCGCGGCCATGCGTGCCGCCGGCGCCGGGCTGCTCGAACGTGCGGCGCGGACCGGGGCCGTGCGCGGCGACATCACCATCGACGACCTGCTCGCGTTCGTCACCGCGATCGCGTGGGCGAGCGAGCAGTCGTCCGACCCGTCGGGCCGGGCGGAACGACTGCTCTCAATGATGATCCGCGGGCTGGCCGGAGCGCGGGATCCACAGCTGGCACCGACCTCGGCTTCTGATCGCGACGGCGACGGCGACGGCCCCCGCCAGCCGTCTCCTGAGGCGACGGCGCCGTGACATTAACCGCCCCTACGCCCGATGCCCCTACGCCAGACGAGTCGCCCTCAGCCGGGCCGCAACCGGTTCGGGGCTTCGCACGCGGTCGCGACGAGGGCCGTCGTATCGACCTGCCGAACTGGTCGATGCTCGTCAAGGTCACCGCTGGCGACACCCTCGGCCGGCTCACCGTGCTGGAGGGGCGGATGGGCCCGCGGCAGCCCGGACCGCTCCCGCACGTTCACGAGGGCCACGACGAGACGTTCGTGCTCGTCGAGGGGCGGCTGCGGTTCCGCGTCGGGAACGGGTTCCACACCGCCGCCGCGGGCGAGACGGTGTTCGCCGGTCGACGGCTGGCACACGGCTTCGGGAATCCCTTCGACGAGCCGGCGCGCTATATCGCCATCCTCACGCCCAGTGGTTACGAGGACTATTTCGACGAGGTCGCGGAGCACGCCGCCAGGACGGGTTCGCTGCCCGGCGAGGCGCTTACCCGGGAACTGATGGCGCGTCACCGGACGGTCCTCGCGCCGCCTCTGCCAGACCCCGGAGCCGCCCCGCCGCCCGAGGTGGACGCCGGATCGTGAGTGGCCGGGTCAGTCCATGCCGCGTTTGCCCGGGGCCCAGAACGGCTGGACGATGACCTGGCGGCGCTCCCAGCCCCGCTCACTCACCAGGTGCTGGCGGACGGCCTGGCAGGTCCGGGCCTCCCCGGCGACGTAGGCGACGGGCCGGCCCGTCCGGCCATCGGATCCGGATCCGGTGCTGGTGCTGGTGCTGGTGCTGGTAGCAGGCTCCCGTGGATCGGGCAGGTCGAGGTCGGCGAGCGCCGCCGGCAGCAGCGGGGAGCCGGCGGCCGGGGCGCCGTGACGGTAACTCCAGGCGAGGTCCCCGGCCCGGGGCAAGGGCAGTGCGTCCGCCGGGTCGTCGCACTCGAACACGCCGCGGACCTGGGCGGAAGCGGGCAGGCCACGCAGGATCGCACCGAAGGGAACCGCCGCGGTGTCGTCACCGACGAACAGGTGGAAGCTCGCGTCGGCCCGCGCGACGAGGCGTCCGTCCGGCTTCGTGATGATCGCTTCGTCTCCCGGTGTGACGCCGCGGGCCCACGCGGCGCCGGGGGAGTCGCCGCCGTGGTCGTACACGGCCAATGTCAGCCGTCCGGCCGGGTGGTACTCCCAGACCGAGTAGCTGCGCTTGAGGTCGCGGGGCCCCTGCCGCCAACTGCCCAGCCGGGTCGGGTCCTGGGGGAACAGGGTCACGTTCTGGCCGGGCGTCCAGGTGAGGTCGGCGAGCACGGGGCCGGCCAGCACGATCCGGCGGGTGCGCCGGGCCAGCGGGTCGACGCTGTCGACCCGTACGCGCAGCAGCACCCGGTCCAGCAGCGCGAGTGGCCCCCGCCGGGGATGGGCCGGGGAGTCGGTCGGGGAGTCGTCGGTCACGAGGCGAGCGTAGGCAGCAGACGATCAGTACTCAAATGAAACTTACTCAATGGCAAGATGCATGGCATGCAATCGGTGGCCTCGCTGGACCTCAACCTGCTGGTGGCTCTCGACGCCCTGCTCGAGGAGCGGAGCGTCAGCGGCGCCGCGCGGCGGCTGCTGCTGACCGAGTCCGCGGTCAGCCGTGCGCTGGGGCGCATACGGCGAGCGATGGGCGACCCGGTCCTCGTGCGCGCCGGCCATCGGATGGTGCCCACCCCGCGGGCGCTGGCCGTCCAGGCCGAGGTGCATGCCCTGGTGGAACGGGCCCACGCGGTGTTCGCCCCGGTTCGGGAACCCGACCTGGCCACCCTGGCCAGGACGTTCACCATCCTGGCCAGCGACGCGCTGACCACCGCGATCGGCGTCGATCTGCTCGACCGGCTGACTCGGGACGCCCCGGGTGTGCGGGTGCGGTTCCTCCCCGAGCCGTCCGCGACCGACGACCCCCTCCGCGACGGGACCGCCGACCTGGAGATCGGTGAGATCGACTCGACCTCGCCGGAGATTCACATCGAGGTCCTGGCCGAGGAACAGGCCCTCGCTGTCGTCCGCACCGGGCATCCACTGACCCGGGGCCACCTGACGCCGGAACGCCTCGCCGCCGCCCGGCACGTCACGGCGTCCCGCCGGGGACGCTTCGCCGGCCCGCTGGACGAGGCCCTCGCCGCACGCGGTCTGCGCCGGACGGTCGCGGTCTCGGTTCCGTCCCACTCCGCCGCGCTGCTGCTCGTCGCCGGGAGTGATCTGGTCGGCCTGGTGCCGGCCCGACTCGGCCGTGGCCTGCTCGGCAGCCTCGGCCTGGTGGCCCTCGACATCGGCCTCGACCTGCCCACTCTGACGATCGGGCAGGCGTGGCATCCCCGCAATGAGGCCGACGCGCCGCATCGCTGGCTTCGCGGCCACGTGCGCGACACCATCCGGCACGCGCTCGCGCTCGATCCGCTGTGACAGGCCGCCCGGGCTCACATCAGGCGTTCAGCCAGTTGCGCCGGTCTCGCGCCGCGGCATAGATCCGCTCGACGTGGGCCGGTTGCCACACCCTCGGATAATCACCGAAGGCCACGATCTGATCGTGCCGGATGGCGTGAACTCGGATGGCATGGACATCATGACGAGAGGGCGCCTCGGACAGCTTCGCCGGCTCGACGAACGCCAGTACCCCCTCGACCCGCACGGGGAATCCGCAGACCCGACTCAGCACAGCCGACGCCCGCTCGGCCTCGGCCCGCGCCTTCCGGACGTACGGATATGTTTGGCTCCCCATCTTCACTGCCTGGTCGCCCACCCAGATCCTGGCGCCGGCGTGGTGTTTTGTGTTGAAAGTGAAAACACCACCTGGGCCGATCAGCAGGTGATCGATGTCGACGTTCCGGGGTAGCGGTATCGAATGCAGTACCCGCCATCCCCGACCGGGGAGCCGCTCCAGTTCCGCCCCCACGGTCTCCTCTCCGACCAGTCCCTTGCGCCATCCGTCGGTCTGCGACGGCCGGCGGCGTAGCCGGTTGAGCAGGGCGCGCCAGAAACCCGGTGTCAGCTCGTCGATCTTCGCGCGGATCGCCGCGCCCGGCGGGTTGCCGGCGAGGTCGTCCGCGGGATGGGGCGCCGCACCGATCGGCACAGGTACTTCCGGTATCCATCCCGCTAGCGGCGTCGGCGTCGATACCGGCGGTGATGCCGGCGGCGGGGCGGGCGACGGCAGCGGGTGCGCCGAAGGCTCCGGGTGCTGCGCCAGATAGGGGGCGAGGGCGTCGAGCACCGCGTCCCGATCCACGTCGAGCAGGATGTTGAGCTGATGGCTCCGCAGGTCGAACCAGGCGGCGCTCTGCCCGTCCGGAAGATTCACGTAGAGCCGCTCGTGCCCATACCGACGCCACCGCGTCACCTGTAACTCGCCCATGCCCACGTGCCCGTTCCTGCCGACGAAGATGACGGATCAAGGTCGATCAATCGCCTTTGTCGAATCCCGGGTCGACCGTTTTCAGCCAGCCGGTTCCCGTAGATGCGACTACGTCACACTATCCCCGGCGGGCGCACGCATCCAGCGATTCCGCGAAGTCCGGCGGGCCCGCGGCCGGTAAGATCGTCAGATTAGGTCGCTGACCAGGCGCGATTACTGATCGGAACGGAACTCCGGAGACCTCCGGAACCTCACGGGAACCAGAAATCCGAAGCACCGGTCCGGCTTACTGAACAACCGGCCCGGCACAGACCCCGGCTGATGTCGGTGCGAACCTGGCGGAGGTGGCGGTGTGAGATCCATTGGGATCTTGCTGTTCGATGACTTCGAGGAACTCGATGCGGTGGGGCCGGCATCGACATGGCCCTGCACCTCGTGGCGCGCCTGCGAGATGTCGAACGCGCCAGACAGGTTCGGCGCGGCATCCAGTACGACCTGCGGCCGCCGGCCTGACTTCGATCGGACCGGGGAGCTGCTGACAGCTTCCCGGTCCGATCGCCGCACCATTCCACCGTTCGAGTCAGCTTCGCGGCGCCGTCGCGGTAGCCGTGGTGGGGTTGAAGGAACCTTCTCGGTGGGGTTTCCCTCATTGCGGCACGGGCAGTGCAGGTATCAGCCACCGGGGCTGACGCGGACGGCCCTCGTGCTGCCTCTGCTGGACTCTGGCGCGGTCCCGCCGCGATAGCCGAGGTGAACGGGGTCAGACGGGATGTTGGGCTCTGCTCTGGACGCGGTAGCGCCCGGGAGGGATGGCTCGGTCGCGCGAGAAGGCACGGGAGAACGCGTACTCGGAGGTGTAACCGACGGCGCGGGCGACGACATCGATCGGGTCGTCGGTGTCGCGCAGCCGGCGAGCGGCCAGGTCCATGCGCCATCGGGTGAGGTAGGCGGCTGGGGTTTCCCCGACGAGGGCGGGAAAGCGGCGCGCGAGGGTGGCGCGGGAGACAGCGACGTGGTCGGCGAGAGAGTTCAGCGTCCAGACGCGGCCGGGGGCGGCGTGCAGAGCGCTGAGCGCCGCGCTGACGACGGGGTCGTTCAGCGCACGCAGCCAGGAGGCCGACGGCCCGGTGGGCTCGGCTCGCAGCCAGGCCCGTAACACGTGGATGAGCAGGACATCCACGAGCCGGTCGAGCAGTGTGGTGGTGGCTGGCCCGGGTTCGGCGAGTTCGCCTGAGAGCAGCCGGACGGTGTCGGTGAGCGGGCCGGCGCCGGGTGTCCCGGCGGGTACGTGGACCACCTCGGGCAGCACGGTGAACAGCGGGGTGGTGACGGCGGGATCGTGCCGGTAGGAGGCGCACAGGATCCTGGTCCGCGCCGGTCGGGGCCCGACGTCGAGCCGACCGTCGGTGGCGAGCGCGGCTTTCGACGCGGCGTGATCGAACGGTTCCAGCGGGCCGTCCGGGTCTCCGGCCAGTCCGTGTTCGGACCCGGTGGGCAGGAGGACGACGTCGCCGGGCATGAGCCGCACGGGGGGTTGGCCGGGCAGGCGTAACCAGGCGGTGCCGGCGGTGACGGCGTGGAAGGCCGCCGCGGAGATCCGGAACAGCCGCAGCCCCCACGGATCGCCGGCGTGGACCGTGGCCGCGACGGTTCCGCGTACCCCGGCGACGCTCAGCACGTCGGCGAGCAGATCCATTGCCGCAGCCTACCGATGGGTGTGCGGCATGCCGGATCGTGAGATGAACGGACAAGATTCTGAGACTAACTGTCATCGATTGACGACCTCATGCGCCATACGGTTGCCCTGCCCAACATTTCGACCGGAAGGCGACCCGTGAACGTCAAAGACAGCATCGCCCTGGTGACCGGCGCGAACCGGGGCCTCGGCGCCCGCCTGGTCGACCAGCTTCTCGACGCTGGCGCCAGCAAGGTCTACGCCACCGCCCGGGACCCCCGTGGCATCGCCTCGACCGTGAGCGGCGACGCGCGGGTGAGCGTCCTCGCCCTGGATGTCACCGACCAGTCGAGCGTGGACGCCGCGGCCAAAGTCGCGACCGACGTCACCTTGCTGGTCAACAATGCCGGGGTGCTCGGGTTCGGCAGCGCCCTCGAGGGTGATCTGGATCTGTTCCAGCGTGACACGTTGACGAACCAGATCGGCCTGCTGCGGGTGAGCCGGGCCTTCATCCCGATCCTGACGGCGAACGCGCCCGGCGCGATCGTCAACGTGCTGACCCTGATCGCGCTGGCGCCGGTGGTGGGAATGGCGGGATACTGCGCGTCGAAGGCCGCTGCGCATTCGATCACCCAGTCCTTGCGGGCGGAGCTACGCGACAACGACATCGAGGTCGTCGGGGCCTACCCCGGCGGCATCGACACCGACATGCTTGCCGGAGTCGATGCCGAGAAGGCCGCCCCCGAGGTCGTCGCCGAACGGATCGTCGCCGGCGTCGTCGCCGGACAGACGGTCATCTGGCCCGATGACGCCTCCGCCGGCGCGAGCTCGGTCTACCTCGGTGACCCGATGGGTCTCGAACGGGTGCTCGCGGGCTGACCGATGCCGCCCAGTGGTCCCACCGCGACGGCCGTCACCCGGGTACCGGGCCGGTCTTCGTAACCGGCCAGAGTGCGCCCCGACCGGCCGTGACTGTTCGAGCCGCGCCGCGCCGCGGCTCCCCGACCCGCGGCGGTGGCGCCAATCCTTGTTCTTCGCCCGCCCTGATGTCGATCTTGACGTCGAGGCGTAAAGCGGCTAGCCACTCAGCGCGATGAACCGCTTGAGCTTGCCTGTCGAGGCGTGCCGGGGGATCCGCTCGACGACGCTTACGCTGATGTCGGGATTCGTAAGTCCATACGGCCGTAGCGAGAAGGCCAGCGCCGTGGCTACCGCGGCGGCGTCGGGTGACCCGACCACGAGCACGTCCGCCCCGCCCGTGGTCTGACGCACCTGATACTCCGAGATCAGCGGGTCGGTACCCAGCACGTACCGGAACGCGCTCGCCGGGACCATTCGCCGCCCGTAGCGGAAGTCGTCGTCACGCCGACCGACGATGTCGGCGACGCGCGGCATCGAACTGCCACATGCGCAGCGGCCGGGCAGCAGCGTGATCTCGTCACCGAGGTCATAGCGAACAAACGGGAACGTGCGCCCCGCGAGCCCGGTCGCGAGCGTGCGTGCCGCCGGCTCATCGGGAGCGACCGGGCGCCCGGCCGCATCGACCCGCTCGAGGATCACCTCGTCCTCACAGATGTGAAGGCCGTCGCCGTGGCCGCAGCCGACCGCCTGGACGCCGATCTCGGTCGAGCCCCACAGGTTGTGGACGGGGACGTCCCAGGCGGTGTCGATCGCGTGGCGGTCCTGCGCGCTGAGCGGCTCGGAGTTGGTGCTCACCCGAACCGGCCGGATATCGAGCTCTCCCACGATCGCTGCCCGGGCGAGGCGGCCGATCACCGAGGCGTAGCCCACGAGATGGGTCGGCCGCGCGTCCGCCACCGCGTGCAGCACCTGGTCGAACGGCGCCCCCGCCGGGATCACGAAGGTCTGCGTCGACGGCCCGGTCGCGACGTCGAACAACGGTGTGCTGGCGTGTGGCGGCTCGCCGGCCTCCACCACGGCCAGTCGCGTCGGGCGGCCGGCCGAGCCGGAAGCGCGCTCGTCACGCGCCTGCCATCGCCAGGCGAGACAGGCGAGCGTGACGAACTGCTCCCAGCCCCATACGTAGACGCCGCGCACACCGCTTGAGCCGCCCGAACTGAATACCTGGAGTCCCGCGGGCGTGTAGGAGAACCAGCCCTGCCGGGCCAGCACCCGCTCGGCGCCCGCACGGTCGATATCAGGCGTGGTGACGATCCTGTCCCATTCGTCCTGGACATCCTGCTTGACCATGGCTGGCAGCCGCGCGAGGTCGCCGGCCGTCGCCGTGGCCGGGTCGATGTCGGCCATCCGGGCCGCGTGGAACGGCGAGCGCTCGCGCGCGAACCCCAGCAACGACCGGAGTCGTTCGGTGCGGTAACGCGCGATTCGCTGGCGCGGCCACGCCAGCCGCGTCACATGGTCCTCGAGCGCGGCCTGCACAGCGCTCAGGTGCGCTGCGCGCAGACGCTGGTAGGCCGCCTTGGGGTCCTCCCGGGACACGCACACAGTGTCGGCCACGGCCCGCGGTCACGCCAGCCGCGAAGCGCCCTCCCTCCGTTGCCTCTCCGCAGCCACCCGGCTGGTGTATGCCGCCTCGGCGACCGGAATCGCCGCTTTGTACCACTCCGCCGGACCGCGACATCCTCTCAACGCCGCCCTTCGGCAGGTGCTGCTGGCGCTACTGATCGCGATGGTGCTGGACCAGCAAGGTTCGGGAAGAACGAGCATGCCGCCAGCGGCCGTCTGAACGGTCCGACCTCCGACGGCGGCGCCGCTGTGCATGGCTACCGGGAAAGTCGCGGTGTTCCGCGGCGACGCCTGGCGGGCCCGCTCCCGTCAGCTGCCCGTGTCCTCCGGTTGCCGCCGGAAGAAACCCGGCGCGACACCGAACTCGCGTTTGAAGGTCTTGGCGAAGGCGAACTCTGACGAGTAGCCGCAGCGTCTGGCCACGCTGGACAGAGAGGCGTCGGTCTCCCGCAGCAGCCTCGCGGCCACAGTCATCCGCCACCAGGTCAGGTACGCCATCGGCGGTCTGCCGACGAGTGTGGTGAACCGCTGCGCGAACACCGTTCGGGACAGTCCGGCCCGCGCGCCGAGCTCACGCACGGTCCACGACGCTTCCGGTTGGGCGTGCATCGCGTGTAACGCCGCGCTGATCGCGGGATCCGTCAGCGCCGCGGGCCAGCCGGTCGACGAGCCGGTCGACTGATCGTCGAACCAGGTGCGCAGCATGTAGAGCAGCAGCAGGTCCAACAGCGCGGACACACTCGCGGTCGCGCCCATGCCCGGCGCGGCGAGTTCGGCACCCAGCAGGTCTATCGCGGCTCGCAGCCGCGGGTGGTGCCCGACCCGGGCGGGCAGGTGAATGACATCGGGCAGCTCCGCCAGCAGCGGGTGCGGGCGGGACCGGTCGAGTACATAGGCGCCACAGAGCAGCTCGGCGACGATGCGACCGGTGTCCGGCTCGTCCTCGGGCACGCGGGGACCAATCCGGAAATCAGTGAGCGGGCTGTCGGGATCATCGGCAAGGACATGCCCTGATTCGTGAGGCAGCAGCACGATGTCGCCGGTGGAGAGCCGGACTGGTTCGGTGCCCTCCGGCAGCAGCCAGCAGGTGCCGACAAGCACGATGTGGAACCCCGCGCCCTCGGTCGGAGGGAAACGCACACCCCAGCGCGTCGGCAGCCGGCTGATGTTCGAATGCGGACGGCCGCTGCGCATCATCGTGACCGCGTCGCTCAGCACGTCCATGAGCGAAGCCTACTTCGCGTCCAGGGTCGAACGATCAGGCATGAGAACGGGACGCCTCGACATGGATCGTCCGCGATGGCCAGCCATACGGTCGATCTCGGCAACAGCGCCGAGCATCTCGGGAGACCACATGAAGATCGCACTCAATGGTGCGAGCGGATACACCGGCCGTCTCGCGGCCGCGGAACTCGCCCGCCGCGGCATCGACGCGGTGCTCGTCGGCCGCGACTCCGAGCGGCTGCGCGCGGCCTCGGCCCGCACCGGATTCGAGGTCCGGATCGCCGACATCCGCGACCAGGACACACTGGAGGTCGCGTTCAGAGGCGTGGACGCGGTTGTCAACGCAGCCGGACCGTTCGCCAGACTCGGCTCTCCGGTCGTGCGCGCCGCGATCGCCGCGGAAGCACACTACGTCGACACCGCTGGAGAGCAGCAGTACATCAAGAATGTTTTCGACACCTTCGCCGACGCCGCCACCCACGCGGGGGTAACGGTCGTGCCGGCGATGGCCGACGACGGCGGCGCGGGCGATTTCATCAGCCATCTCCTGGGAGAGGCCACCGGGGCAGCGGACGTGATGACGGTCGCCGTCTGGTACCGCGGCGGCATCCTCAGCCGCGGAACGCTGCGGTCACTCGACCCGGACCTGCTGTTCGGCGGCGCGCTGCGCTACGAGAACGGCGGCTGGACGAGCTACGGGGAGGCAAGCCACCTGAGCTGGCGTTTCCCGGACGAGCAAGAGGTCGTGGAGGTGAGCAAGGCGGCCCTCCCGCCGGTCGCGACCGTGCCGAGACATGTGTCGGTCGAGCGCATGGAGGGCCTCCTCGGCGGTTCGTTCGACCGGCTCAAGAGTGGGATCGACGCCGCGGTCATCGATTCACTCCCGGAAGGACCCGACGACGAGCAACGGCGGCAGGCGAGATGGACGATCTCCGTCGAGGCGGCCACGGCGGGTGGACGCACCGCGCGTGGCGAGGTCGAGGGCACGGACGGGTACGGGAAGACCGCGGTGATCGCCGTGGAAGCCGCGCGGAGACTGGTGGCAGATGGAGCGAAGGCCGGTGTTCTGGCGCCGTCACAGGCATTCGACCCGGAGTCGTTCCTGGGATTCCTGTCCGGGCACGGCGTGCGCTGGCAGATCACCCAAGGCTGAGTCAATGCGATGACCGGCGCATTCGCTGGGGCGGGACTCCACCTGAGCCAGGTCGCCGAGGCGGACAAACTACTGACCGCGAACACGAACGCGCCGCCGGCTTGCTGGACCTGCCAGCTGACCGGCGGCGTTGTCGTGACGCGACCGCGATCGGCGACCCGGTACCCGCTTCCGAGTCGGTGGCGACTCAGGGATCCGGACCCGAGTACCTGTCGGGAATCGCGCTAGGCCTTGGCGGTACCCAGGATCCCGTGCTTGCCGAGGCTGAGCCCGGCGAACGCGACGATCAGCCAGATCGGCCCGACGATGCCCGGGAAGCCGGCGATCGACAGCACACCCGACATGAACAGCACCGCGACCGGCGGGATCAGGCTGACCAGACCCAGCCACCGCGACACGAGGCGGTCGCGCAGGCTCAGCCAGGCGACCGCGCCGGCGGCCACGACGACTCCGAGATAGCCGATGAACGGGCCGAAGTCGTTGAGCATGAAGTAGACGAACTGCCCGTCCGTGGTGAAGCCGTTCTCGTTGATCCCGCCCGGCATGTACAGCGCCAGCGCCAGCTTCCAGCCGTAGCCCAGGCTCAGCGCCGCGGCGGACGCGGTGAGCCCGTCGGCGACCACCCGGGCGGCCACGGCGCCGCGCGTCGTGGTCAGCGCCTTCGTGCGCCAGGACGCGGCCAGCACCAGCAGGAGCGCGACGGTCGCGTAGCCGAGCGCGCCACCGAGCTGGAGCTGCCCTCGGGAGAGCTCGGCGATCGCCTCCGGCCCGACCCGGTCACTGCCGACGTTCGGGCTGGTGAACATCGTCGCGACGATGCCGAGCACCCCGGCGCCGACACCGAGCCACGTCCACCGCGCTCGGGCGGGCGCGCTGGCGGCGCCGCCGTTCGCGTAGCGGCGGGTGATCGGCGCTGTCGTGGTTGTCATGGTGTTCCGTCCCCTCCTCGTACCGGCGGCCCGATCGCCGCCGGCGTTGTGAGGACCACCCTCGGGCGCCCGGCGTCCCGTAAACGAGGGACAGCCGCCCCGTTCCTCGGACGCGCGCGCGACACCGCGTCGATGGGACGCGCGCCCGACATCGCGCACCACACCGCGCCAAGCTGGCTCGATCCTGGGTGCATGGGGGCATCTGCGCCGGTACCCGGCACCTGGGATGACGTGGCACCAAACCCGGCGGCGCCCGCGCTCCGGCCCCCGCCCGCGCCCGCGGTCACGATGACGACCGGAGTCGTCGCGGCCTCGGTGCTCGTGGTCGGCCTGGCGCTGTTGTCGGTCTTCTGCTCGGCCGGCGCACTGCTGCTGCACCAGTACGTCACGGCCCGGACGGCCCAGCACGTCGCACTGGACCCCGCGGATCTGGTCCTCGCCGTCGCGTTCCCGCTGGTCGCCGCCCTGGTGCTCGTCTACCAGCCGCGTAACCGGGTCGGATGGCTGCTGCTGACGACCGCGCTGACCGGCCCGTACCTGCTGGCCTCCCAGTACGCGGCCCTCGCCCTGCTGCCAGGCGAGCAGGGGCTGCCCGCTCAGGACGCGGCCACCTGGTTCGCGGTCTGGGGCTACGTTCCGTACTTCGTGCTGTGGGGGCTGGTGCCCGCGCTGTTCCCCGACGGGCGACTGCCCTCCAGGCGGTGGCGCGTTCCCGTCGCCGCCACCGCCGTGGCCATCGGATGTCATCTGATCGCCCGGATGCTCAGCCCGACGCGGCTGGACGTGTCCACGGCGTTGCGGAACCCCTACGGTCTGGAGGCCGCGACCTGGCTGCGCTATGTCACCATGGTCACCGCCCTGGCCGTCATCTTCGGCGGAGGGCTGCTCGGGCTCATGGCGGTCGTGACGCGGCTGCGCCGGTCCACCGGCGTCGAGCGGGCCCGACTGCAGTGGCTGGTTCTCGGGGTCGCCTGCCTGGTCGGCGCGACCCTGCTGGGTGCGCTCCCGCACGGGCCGGACGCGCAGGCCACGGGCCTGGGCATGGGCACCGGGATGGTGCTGCTGGTCGCCGCCATCGGCGTCGGAGCCGTCCGCCATCGGCTGTTCGACATCGGGACGGCGCTCAGCCGGACCCTGGTGTACGGCCTGCTCACCGCGTTCCTGGTGCTGGCGTATGCCGCGACCGTCGCCGGCGCGGGCGCGCTGGTGCCGGGGCGGCGCATCGCCTACGGCGTGCTCGCGGTCGCGGCACTGGTCGCGGCGGCGGCCCGTGACCAGCTGCAAAGGCTCGTCGACCGGCTGCTGTTCGGCGCGACCCGCGACCCGTACGCGGTGCTCGCCGTCCTGCGCGGCCGGCCCGACCTGGCCACCGGGCCGATGGACGCGCTCTCACAGCTCGCGGACGGGGTGCGGGAGGCTCTGAAAGTGCCCTACGTAGCAGTCGAAAGCAGTGACGAACGCCTGGCGACGATCGAGTCCGGGACGTCCGTCGGCTGGCTCGAGCGGCTGCCGGTGCCCGCCAGGACCGGAAGCGGGCGAGCCGGCACCCTGCTCGTGGGCCGCCGCCACCCGGCGGACCAGTTCACCGAGCCGGAACGGGCGATGTTCGACGACATCGCCCGGCGGGCCGGTGACCTGCTTGACGCGGCGAGTACGCAGCATGACCTGCGGCGCAGCCGGGAGCGGCTGGTCGCCGCGCGCGAGGAGGAACGCCGCAGGCTGCGCCGCGACCTGCACGACGGCGTCGGCCCCCAGCTCGCCGCGATGGCGATGCAGCTCGACGGCATCGTCGAGGGCCTGGCGGAACGGGCCGACCCCGCGGCGGAGCGCGCCGCCCTGGTCCGCGACCGGCTGCGCGGCACCGTGCGCGAGATCCGGCACATCGTCGAGGACCTGCGCCCGCCCGCGCTCGACGAGGGCGGGCTGGCTGTCGCCCTGGCGCAGGCCGTCGCACCGTTCGCGCCGGTCGTGACCCTGGACGCGCCCGCTGAGCTGGGGGAGCTCGCATTGCCGGCGGCGACCGAGGTGGCGGCGTACCGGATCGTCGCGGAGGCGGCGACGAACGCGGTCCGCCACTCGGGCTGCGAGAGGTGCGTCGTCCAGGTCCGGGCCGAGCCACCGTGGCTGATGGTCGAGGTGGCCGACGACGGCGGTGGCCTGGCTGCCGACGCGGTCCCGGGAGTCGGCCTGCGCAGCATCCGGGAGCGGGCGAGCGAGGTGGGCGGCCGCCTGGAGGTCCTGGACGTCCGATCCACCGGCGGGACCACGACCACGACCGGGGCCGGGGCCGGCGGCACGCTGGTGCGGGCGCGGCTCCCGCTGCGGGAAGGCGGATCGGTGTGACCACTGTGGGAAGTCGGGTCGGTGTGACGTCCCTGCGGGTCGTGATCGCCGATGATCACGAGCTGTTTCGGGACGGGCTGCGCGGTCTGCTGGTCGAGCTGGGCGCGACCGTGGTCGCCGAGACCGCGGACGGCAACGCCGCGCTGGCGGCGGTACTGCTGCACCGGCCCGACGTGGTGCTCATGGACCTGCGCATGCCGGGCCTGGGCGGCATCGAGGCCACCGCGCGCATCGGCGAGCAGGTGCCCGGGACCGCGGTCCTGGTCCTGACCATGAGCGAGGACACCGCTTCGCTGCAGGCGGCTCTTCAGGCGGGGGCACGCGGCTACCTGTTGAAGGAGTCGTCGAAGGCGGACGTCGCGCGAGCGTTGGCGGCCGTCGCGCGAGGTGAGCTGGTCATCGGACCGGGGATCGCCGACAAGGTGCGGCACGCCGTCGGCGGGCTCTCGCCCCGGCTGTTTCCCCAGCTGACGGAGGCCGAGGTCCGGGTGCTGGACCTCGTCGCGGACGGCCTCGCCAACGGGCAGATCGCCGCCCGGCTGCTCCTCTCCGAGAAGACGGTGCGCAACCGGATCTCGACGATCCTCACCAAGCTCGGGGCGGTGACCCGTACCGAGGTGGTCCTGCGGGCCCGCGACGCCGGCTTCGGATCCGGCCCGTCATGACCGTGGCGCGCGTTCACCGGACGCGAGTTCACCGAACAGGCAGGAGGCCGTGACACCGCCGTCCATGAGGACGCCGCTCCCGGCTACACCGTCGGCCCGTCGGTCCGCACGGTGTAGGTGACCAGGGTCTGCTCCGGGTGATCGGCGACCCTCAGCACGACGTGGGTGAACTCCACCGGGCCGAGACGTGGATGGCGCAGCCTCTTCACCCCGCTGCCGCCGATCGACACGACGTCGTGGTTCGGCCACCACTGCCTGACGTGCGGGCTGTCGCGCAGAAGCTCGGCGATGAGCGCGGCGACGCTCGGCTCGGTCGTGTACGCCGCGGTCGCGAGGCGGAAGCGTCCGAGCATGGCCCGTGCCTCGCGCTCCCAGTCGAGGTAGACCTGCCTGGCCTGATCATCGGTGAACATCCACCGCACCAGGTTCCTGTCCGCCGGCGACCGTGCCTCCCAGTCGGTGAACAGCTCGCGAGCCGCCGAGTTCGCGGCCAGCACATCCCAGCGGCGCCCCTTCACGATGGTCGGATGGGGGGCGAGGCGCTGGACCAGATCGGCCACCTCGACGGCCACCACCTCGGCCGGCGGCTCCGACCGCCCGTCGGGCGCGGGACGTGACGCGAGGTGGCCGGGGCGGCCGTAGGCCAACACGTCCAGGTACTGGCGTTCCGCGGCGTCCAGGAGGAGCGCTGTGGCGAGCGCGTCGAGAACCTGGGAGGACGGGCGGACGTGGCGGCCCTGCTCGAGGAACGTGTAGTAGGTGGGCGACAGGTTCGCGAGCAGGGCGACCTCCTCGCGGCGCAGCCCGGGAGTGCGCCGCCGGGCCCCCGGCGGGAGGCCCACGGCCGCGGGGGTGAGCCGGGCACGTCGGGAACGGAGCAGCTCGCCCAGCGCGGCCGGATCCCCATCAGGTCCCATGCCCTACCAGCCTAGTCATTACCAGGTTAGATCATTACCAGCCTGGTAATGCCCGTACCAGTATGAGCGTGCTGTGGTCCCGTCTCCTCCGGAGCTGAAGACTGGTCCGCATGAACGTTGTCGGGCAGTGGATCGAGATACCGGTGGAAGACGGAACCACAATGGCCGCGTACTGCGCTCGGCCGGCCGGAGATTTCTCCCCGGTCGGTGTGATCGTGGCGCACGAGTTGTTCGGCGTGACCCCAGAGATCCGTTCGGTCGTGGACGAGATCGCGGCCGCGGGACACCTGGTGACGGCGCCGGAGTTCTACCATCGGGACGCTGAGAAGGGGCGGTTCCTCTCCCGTGACGACGCCGGGCGCACCGAGGGTTTCGCCCTGCTCCACAACATGACCCGGGCCGGGGCGGTCGCCGATGTGCGGGCCGCCGTCTCGGCGCTCACCGATCGGTACGCGGTCCGCGAGGCCGCGGTGGTCGGCTTCAGCGCCGGTGGGCACCTGGCCTATCTCGCCGCGGCCACGCTGCCGATCGCCCGTACGGCCGTCCTGTACGGCGGCTGGCTCCCGAGCACCGATATTCCACTCAGTCAGCCGGAACCCACGCTGGAGCTGACCCGGGGAATCAGCGGAGAGTTGCTGTTCGTCGTCGGAGAAAAAGATTTTCTGATCGACTCGGATCAGGTCGAAAAGATTTCCTCGGAACTGCGCACCGCCGGGGTCCGGCACGAGGTCGTGGTCTATCCGGAGGTTCAGCACGCCTTCTTCTGGCCCGACACCCCGGCCTTCGACCAGGCGGCCCGGGACGACGCCATGAAGAGGGTCCTCGCGCTGCTCTCCCGGTAGCCGGGTCTCCCGATAATCGGAGTCAGGGCGTGGCCGTCTCCGCCGGCCACGCGGCCCGCGCCACGTCGACGACGGCGAGCAGGTCCGTCGCGTCGGCGCCGTCGCGTGCCTGCTGCGACATGCCCTGTAGTACGGCGCCCACGTACCGGGCGAGCGCGTCGGCGCGGGTCGCGGCGGGCAGCACCCCGGCGGCGATGTCGGCCGCGATCCGCTCGCGCAACGCCGCGGTGTTCGCCTCCCGACGCTCCCGCAGCAGCGCCTCGACGTCGGCCGACGCGGTGCCGCAGTTCACCGCGGCGCTCAGGATGAGACATCCGCGCGGGCGGTCGGGCCGGGTGTACTCGATCGCCGCGGCCCGCAGCGCGCGGTGGATCCCGCGGCCCACCGTCTCCTCCGCCGCCAGCGCCCGGTCGAAGAAGGCGCCGTAGGAGCCGGCGTACGTGTCGACCACCTCGCGGAACAGGGCGCGTTTGTCCCCGAAGGCCGCGTACAGGCTCGGCGCGGCGATGCCCATCCGCGCGGTGAGCTCCGCCATCGAGACGGCGTCGAACCCGCGCTGCCAGAACTCGAACATCGCCAGCTCGAGCGCCCGCGCCCGGTCGAACGTGCGGCGTCTGCCGGGGCGGGGGGAGTCTGCCGTCGCCATTGACGCATTCTATAGCGATCGCTAAAGTTCACCCCGAGATCTTTAATGATCGTTAAAGATCTAACCCGCGACGGAAGAGGGAACGCGATGGCACGTCTCGACGGCAGGACCGCGCTGGTCACGGGGGCCAGCCGGGGTATCGGACGGACGATCGCGCAACGCCTGGCGGCCGACGGCGCCCTGGTCGCCGTGCACTACGGCAGGGACGAGGCCGCGGCGAAGGAGACGGTCCTGCGCATCGTCGGGGCGGGTGGCCGGGCCTTCACCGTCCGGGCCGACCTCGAGCCGCCGGACGCCGCGCGCGCCCTCTGGGCGGCCTTCGACGCCGGGCTGGCCGAGATCCACGTGGAGCCCGGGGTGGACATACTGGTCAACAACGCCGGCATCTCGTCCTCCGGCGACCTCGCCGGCACCGCCGTGGCGGAGTTCGACCGTGTCTTCGCGGTCAACGCCCGGGCGCCCTTCTTCGTCATCCAGGAAGCGCTGCCGCGGCTGCGTGCCGGCGGGCGGATCATCAACATCTCCTCGGGAGTCACCCGGATCGCCGCCCCGGAGATGCTGACGTACGCGATGAGCAAGGGCGCGCTGAACACGCTCAGTCACAGCCTGGCGAAGGGGCTCGGCGCGCGTGGGATCACGGTCAACGCGGTCTCGCCCGGCATCGTCGACGTGGACAGCAACGCGAGGTGGCTGCGCGACGACCCCGAGCAGGTCGCGCTGTGGAGCTCCTTCTCCGCCCTCGACCGGATCGGGCAGCCCGCCGACATCGCCGACGTGGTGGCGTTCATCGCCTCCGACGAAGCCCGCTGGATCACCGGCCAGGTCATCGACGCCACCGGCGGGGCGAACCTCTGACGCCCACGCCGCCCCCGGCTCCGGACGGCCGCCCCAGGCCGCCCCCGGAGACGGGTCCTGGGCGGCGTCCGCGCCCTGACCGTGCTGGTCAGGACGCGGACGGGGGGGCGAACGCGGTGTCGAACGCGGTGTCCCGCGCCGCCGTCTCCCGGCAGCCGCGGCGGGACCCGCCCTGGACGGACGCTCGGGCGCGGGAGCTGGGAACGCGGGATGTCAGGCGTGGGCGCGCAGCGCCCGGGCGTACCACTCCCAGGTGTCGACGATGTCCTCGGGCGCCTGGCTGGGAGCCCAGCCGTTGATGATGCCGACGAGGGTCCAGTAACGGCCGACCCGGCGGTCGGTGAAGGCCTCTATGCGTTCGGCCCTGCGCGCGCGGTCCTCCGCGGGGCCCGGGCTGAGGGCGTCGAGGCGCTCGATCACAGCCAGGGCGTCAGCGGAAGCGGGGTCGACCCCGGCCCGGGCGGCGGGTCCGGCGAGTTCGCCGACAGCCTTGCCGACCTCGAACTGCGCCACATCCGGCTCCGGCCCTTCGGCGCGGGCGCGCTCGGCCATCCGGCGGCTGGTGGCGACGAAGTCGGGGTCACGCAGCAGCTCGGCGATCTCCACCCAGGCCGCGACCTGTTCCGGGGTCGGGTCCTCGGGGAGCTCGGGCGCGCCCATGGCCAGCCTGTCGGCGACAGCGCTGGGGTTGTCGCCGAAGACGGCGTCGAGATAGTCGTCGACGATCCGGCGGCGTTGCTCGGCTGTCAGCTTCGTCAGGTCGGTCATCCGTCGCAGCTCCTCGGGGTCGGTGGATCCGATGAAGGCGCGCAGCACCGCGCGCTGCAGCCGCAGCACGCGGATCTGGGCGTCGAGGGCGCGTACGTGCTCGGCGGCCACCTCATCCAGCGATGTCTCGGCGCTGAGCACCCGCTTGATGTCGTCCAGCCCGACGCCGAGCTCGCGCAGGGTGCGGATGAGCCGCGCCCGGGCCACGGCGTCGGGCCCGAACAGCCGGTAGCCCGACGCCGTGCGTTCCCGCGCGGGCAACACCCCGGCATCGGCGTAGAACCGCAACGTCCGTACCGGCAGTCCGGTGCTCGCCGCGAGCTGGCCGATCATCATGGAGCCGATCCTCGGGTCTCCACCTACTGGAGAGTCAACCGCCTCCACCCGGCCGCGGCCCCCGGGCGACGGCGAGCGTCCACACGCGGTCGCCGGACTCCGCATCCTTCGGAAAGAGCGAGTGAGACGTCAGCGTTCGGGCGTGGCCAGGATCTTGAAAAGCATGGTGTTGGCGTTGGTGAGCGTCTGGACGTCGACCCGGCGCAGGCACTCATCCAGAGCGGCCTTGGCCACAAACGTGACCAGGCCCATCACAGCCCACTGGCCCTCGCCGAGCCTGACGCAGAATCCCTCGTCGGTGGCATGTTCCACCACCAGTGCGACCAGCACGGTCGGCTCATCGACGATCTCGTTGTAGACCGTGGAGCTGATGACCAGCACCGCCTGGGGGGTCGGCCCGGTGCGGGTGGTCCAGATCTCGCCGCGCCGCGGCGATCTCATTCGGCGGTGCCCGCCAGGTTGGGCAGCCCGGCCGTCCTGAGTGCCTGCTGGTTGGCCTCACCGAAGGCGAGGGCCGCGCGGGCGACTGTCGGGCTCGCCCGCACCCAGGTGGCGTGGGCGGCACAGCGTCGGCGCATGTCCTCGGCGTCGAGCACGCCCTCGACCCAGGCGTTCATCGAAGTGCCCTCGGCCTCGGCATACCGCTTGACCGCTTCGTAGGCCTCGTCCGAAAGCCGAAGCGTGATCGTCCGCGTCATGCACAAGATGCTAGCAAGATCTGACAGCAGAGCCTGCGGCAGGCTGGAACGCGTGGCCGCAGTGCCGCGACGAGTGGAGATCGGCCACTGAAACTCGCGGGGCGGGGGCGGTCAGCGGATCATGTGCTGCTGCTTTCCGTCGCCCGGATGAACCCGGTGAGGTCTGCCGCGAAGACGTCGGGAGCCTCCAGACTCGGGAAGTGCCCACCGCGGGGCGGTTCGGTGAAGCACGTCAGGTTGCGTGAACGTGCGACGAAGCTGGCCGGCGGAGTCACGACCCGCGGGTCGGGGAAGGCCGCGAACGCGGAGGCCACCTCGATGACGCGGCCGGGCGGAAGCGTGATCGGGTCGGAGAGGAACTCCGCGTAGGCCACCAGCGAACTGGCGACACTGTCCGAGACGAGATAGATCATGATCTCGGTAATGATGTCGTCCAGGGTCAGCGCGGGGCCGTCGCTGGTGCCGTTCTGATCGCTCCACAGGTGGAACTTCTCCAGCACCCACGCGGCGAAGCCGGCCGGGCTGTCCGCCAGGGCTGGTGCCAGTGTGAGCGGCGCTGTCGCCTGCAGGAGGAAGTAGGCGCCCAGAGGGCCGGTGTTCAGGTTGTGTTCCCGCTGAACGAACAGGATCTCGTCCGCCGTTGGATCCTCGACGCCGGTCAGGCCGCTTCCCAGCGGCGCTCCGTCGTGGCGGACGCCGAGGAGAGTGGTGTGTAGCCCGGAGCAGTGGTCCGGATGGTCGAAAGCCATCCACTCGGCGATCGGCGCACCCTGGTCCCCGCCGTGGACGTAGTACCTGGCCTCCCCGAGGACCTCGGTCAGCAGCCTGTGAAAGAGGTGTCCGGCAGACCGGACGCCGATCGGGGCCGAGGCGGGCGGGGAGAAGCCGTAGCCGGGCAGCGACGGGACAACGACGGTCAGCCCGTCCTCCGGATCGCCGCCGGCGGTTTCCGGATGCGCGAGCCTGCTGATGACCGCGCGGAACGTTGCGAACGATGTCGGCCATCCGTGCAGCAGCAGCACCGTCGGGGGCGCGGTTCCGGAACCGGGCTCGCGTAGAAGGTGCACCTCGACACCGTCGACGGCGGCGGTGAACTGCTCGAAGGCGTTGAGCTCGCGCTCGTGGCGGCGCCAGTCGTAGTCGGTGAGCCAGTACCGCGTGAGTTCCTCGAGCGCCGTCGGGTCGGTGCCGCACCGCCAGCCAGGCCGCCTCGGCAGGGCCACTGGATCGAATGCGGTGAGTCGCTGGCGGATCTGCTCCAGTGTGTCGTCCGGCGTGTTGATCCGGAACGGCGTCACCCGTCCGGCCTCCACGCCCGATGTCCGTCCGGCCCGCTCTCCAGTCTGCATCTGCCCTGCCCGATCCCTTCCACGTGGCGATCCTCAGATCGCCGCCCTGTCACGGTGACACTAGTTATACAGTTTAATGGTGTCGCCTGCTGGTGGGTGGTTCACTGGTGAGGACATGGACCCCGCGGACGCCTGGTCGGCGCACTACGATGCGCCGCCATCGCTGCGTGTGCTGGGGGCGTTCCTCAACTCCGTGGACGAGCGGACCTTCGGTGCCCACCATCCACACGAGCAGTTCACGGCTCCCGAGGCACTGAGCCGCTGGCTCACCGCTCACGGCCTGGCGAGGGAAGGGACGTCCGCGGGTCAGGCCGAGTTCGCGGACGCACTGCGCCTGCGCGCAACGCTGCGCGAAGCCGCGGCGGCCAACCAGCGGACTGGGCGACCGTCGCCGGAGACTGTCGATCTGGGCGACGTGGCCAGTCGCCTCACGCTGCGGGTCCGGGTGGGCCCGGGTGGCGTCGAACTCGAGCCCGCAGGAGGCAGCGAGGTCGCCCGGGCGCTGGCGCGGCTCGCGGCTGTCGCGGTCCTGGCAACGGCGGACGGCACCTGGCAGCGCGTGAAGATGTGCGCGGCGCCGGACTGCCGGGTTGTCTTCTATGACGGATCGAAGCCCCGGACCGGGCGCTGGTGCGCGACCGCCGTCTGCGGCAACCGGGTCAAGACCCGCCGCTACCGGCAGCGCGTCAGCGGAGCCCCCACCGACACCGACACCGACTCCGCTGCTCGACCGGGCTGACCCCCACGGTCACGTCAGCCGACGGACACCGAGGCCCTGGCGGGCCGGGCTACCTGGCCGGATCCAGTGTCTTCCCGGGACGAGCACCCCGAGGCCGAGCAACGCGCTCCGCTCGTCGAAGAACACCAGACGGAGCTGATCCGACCATTGGTGATCGTCAGGATGTCGGTGGCGAGGATGGAACCGGTTCGGGATGCCGGCGCAGCGGGAGCAGTACCTCGTCGCGGTAGCGTGCACTGTCGGCCAGGTGCAGGCACAACTCGCGCAGCCAGTCGGCCTCGGCCCGCTCACGACGGCGCGGGGACGGCAGCGACGCCTGCCGCCTCACTCCCGCCGGCCTCGACCTCACTCCCGCCCTGGACGAACAACCACCGCGTGGTCGGTGAGGACGATCCTCATCCCGCGTCCTGGCTTTCGGCGACCGCGGCGAGTTGCTTGGTGACCGAGCCCCAGCCTTCGAGGAAGCCGAGTTCCTCGTGCCGGGCTCGGGCGGCGAGATCACCATGGCGGACGATGATCCGGTAGTCCGTGCCATCTGGATGATCGCTCAGGATGATCTCGGCGGTCATGGCGACCGGGGCAGGGTTCGCGGGGCGCCAGGCGCTGTCGATCGCGTTCGTGAACACGATCCGCTCGAGCTCGTCGACGACGAGGAAGCTTGCGTCCATGTGCGGGACGAACTCCGCCCCGTCGTCGCTCAGGCGGGTCACGAACGCGCCGCCGGGCCGGACGTCCAGGTGGTCGACGCGACACAAAGCCGGAGCCGGTACCCACCACCTCTCGAAGCGGGACGGGTCGGTCCACGCACTCCACACGGCGGCGCGGGGGGCACGAATGATCCGCTCCAGAGTGAGGTCCAGGTCGGGATTCATTGGTGGTTCCCCTTCGGATCGGTGAGGAGGCGTTCGAGGCGATCGGAGCGCGCTTCCCAGATCTGGTGCTGTTCGGCGAGCCAGCCGTCGACGAGCGCGAGGCGCTCGCGGTTGAGCACGCAGGTGCGCACCCGGCCCGACTTGACCGTGTGGATCAGCCCGTTCGACTCGAGGGTCCGTACGTGCTTCATGAACGAGGGAAGGGTCATCGGAAACTCGCGGGCGAGATCGCCGACGCTCGTCGGACCGCGGCCGAGGCGTCGGATGACGCCGCGCCGGGTCGGGTCGGCCAGGGCGACGAACACGCCGTCGAGCTGCGCCGAATACTGTGCCATGCGGCTAAGTGTTGCTCGCCGGGACACTTAGCGCAAGGGCAAAGTATTGAAGGTGCCCCGAACGGCGCCACGCATGTCGAGGTGGGCCAGCCAGGGACAGCGCGTGGAGGAGTGGCTCGCGAACCCGCGAGGCGCTGGAACCTCACTTTGAGGACGAGCCGGTTCCGACGACCCTCCGACGACCCCCGCTGACGGGCCGATCATCGCGCCTGTGGGCACTCGTCTCGGGCGGCGCGTCTCCGCGGAAGGAGAAGCCGGCACATGGCTACGGCAGTGATCACCGGCGGCACCGACGGCATCGGCAGAGCGCTCGCCGAGGCGTACCTCCGCCGCGGGTTCGAGGTGCTCGCCGTCGGGCGCGACGAGCGGAAAGGCAGGGCGTTCGCCGGCGCCGGCGAACGAGCGCGGTTCATCAGCGCCGACCTGAGCGGGGTGGCCGAGAACCGCCGTCTGGCCGAACACATCTCCCAGCACTACCCGGTTCTCGACGTTCTGGTGCTCGGCGCGCGGTACCACCGGTCGAACCGTGTCCTGACCGCGGACGGGTTCGAGAGCAACTTCGCGCTGTTCTACCTCAGCAGGTTCCTGCTCAGCCATGGCCGGTGCGCTGAGCCGCGCCGAGAACCCGGTCGTGCTCAACTTCGGGGGCGCCGGGCAGACCGGGCCGGTCCGGTGGGACGACATCCAGCTGGAACGCGGCTGTCACGGCGTCGGGGCGATGGGTCATGCCGGCCGGCTCAACGACCTGCTCGGCGTCGACTTCGTGGACACCTACGCCGACACCGGCATCCGGTACGTTCTGAATCACCCGGGCGTGGTCGTCACGAGTTTCGCAGGGGAGTACGACCCGGTGACCGCCGCACAGGTCGACCGGCTGCGGGTGGTCGGGAAGCCGGTCGCGACCGCCGTCCTGGAAGGCCGCCGAGTGTCGCTGGAGCCGGGGCCGTGGGATCTCGGCGATGCCCGTCGCCTCCACGACCTCACTCGTGGCCTGCTGGCACAGTTCGACCGCCGCACGGCCTGAGATTCGGATCCGAGCCGAGCACCCGACCGGCAGGGCGGCTGCCGTCCCGCCGCCGTCCGTGTCTCTACGAGGGCGTATACGACGTCGGCGTCCTGTCCGGGGAAGAGACCTTCATGACTACCTGGAGAGAGGCGAAGGACATGCCGGACGGCCCGTCGAAGATCTCCTCCCGGGGGCGGGGGCCTGACCGCGTCTTTACGGGTAGGGCCGACGTCTTCTGGAAGACGCTGGTCGCTGGCCTGGTCCTTCTCGCCGTCGCGGGATACTTCTTCCACTCGAACGTCACTTTCTCGAAGCATGGAGTCGTGGCCACTGCCGAGGTACTGGACGCCGGCGGTCCGCACGAGCGGCCGACGGCACGTTTCGTCACCCGCGCGGGCAGGGAGATTGTCACGAAAATCAGCACTGACGGGGGGGACCTGCGAGCCGGGGAAAGCCTGACAGTGGAGTACGACGAGCGTGATCCGACCCGGGCACGTGAGCTTGACCGTTCATGGAACTGGGGTCTTCCGATCGGCCTGACCACAGTCGGACTGGCGATGCCCGCCGTCGCCGGCTGGATTCTCCTCCGCCGTCGCCGGGAATATCCCGGATGGGACGCCCTGTCGTCGTCCGAGATAGCCGAGATCTTCGGGGCACTCTCGGTGCCGTGGTGGCCTGCCGCGCCGTCACCAGCTACCGCCGACGGATCGCGGGAGCATGAGGAAGGCCGGGTCCTCATGCTGCGTCAGGACCAGCAGGCGATCCACCGGGCGCTACCGGGCTGGGATCTGCGCGCGGTGGGAGCCGGAAGTGATCAGGGCCGCTGGCGGGCCGGTCAACGGCTCAGTACGGCGGTCGAGGAGGTGTGGTGCCGGCGTGGCCGAGGCGAACCGTGGCGGGTGCGGGTCAGCCTGCTGGAACAACCGCCGCCTCTGACCACCTGAGTCGCCCCCTAAGTCAGATCGACGAGGCGGACGAACTGCTGACGAACGATCCGTTGGCGCTGTTGGTCGGGATGGCGCTGGACCAGCGGGTTTCGGAAAGAACGAACGCGCTGCTGGCCGCGCGACAGGAACGGCTGACGGTGCGGCGGGGCTGACGCCCCCGCCCTCGACCGGTCATGTGTCGTCGCTGAAATCCAGGTTGGGCAGGGCGGACCCGAACACCAACGCGGCCGCACAGACACCTGCGGAGTCCCTGGGGGGTCCATGCGTCACGCGTGTGCGCCGGACAGGCGGCGTAGGCGGTGCCTGAGGTGGTGTTGCTCCGCGAGATTGACCGTGGCGGCGATGGCTCGTCGGTAGGCCCTGGCCGCGTCGTCCGGTCTGTCGGCCTGCTCCAGGAGGTGGGCGCGTACGGCGTTGAGACGGGGAAGGCCAGGGTGGTCGGCTTCCAGCGCGTTGATCTGGGCGAGGGCGACGTCGATGCCGTCGACCATGGCCTGGGCGACGATCCGGTTGAGGGTGATCGTGGGGTTCCGATGACCGGTCACGATCTCGAGGAGCCGGTAGAGCGCGAGGATCTCGTCCCAGTCGGTTGTCGCGATGTCGGGGGCTTCGGCGTGCAGAGCCGCGATGCAGGCCTGGAGCAGGTAAGGGCCGGGTTCGGCGCCCGGGGTGGCCTGTTCGACGAGCTTGATCCCTTCGTCGATCAGCTCCCGGTCCCACAACGCGCGGTCCTGCTCGTCGAGCGAGGTGAGACGCCCGTCCGGCCCCACCCGGGCCGGGTGACGGGCCTCGGTGAGCAGCATCAGCGCGAGAAGCCCGGTGACCTCGGTGGACTCGGGGACGCTGCGACGAAGGAGCCGGGTCAGGTGAATCGCTTCGACGGCGAGATCCGCGTCGCGGGGAGGCGCGCCGGCGGTTGTGTGGTGCGCCTCAGCGAACATCACGTAGAGCACGCCGAGGACGGCGGTGACGCACTCGCCTGCCTGCCCGGGTGGCGGTAGCGGCCGGCCGAGCTCGCAGAGGCGACGCTTGGCCCGGGTGATCCGCTGGGCGATGGTGCGTTCGGGGACCTGGTAGACGTTGGCGATCTGGGCGGTGGTCAGCCCGGCGACCGCCCGGAGGGTCAGTGCGACCTGTCCGGAGCGTGGCAGGTCGGGGTGGCAGCACAGCTGCAGCACCAGCAGCGAGTCGTCCCGCTGGACGGCCTCCGGCGCCACCGGGGGCTGCAGCAACGCGGCGCGGGTCTCGCGGTGCCGGCGCCGGGCGTCACTGCGGGCGCGGTCGGCATACCGGCGGCGGGCGGTCGCGATCAGCCAGCCCAGCGGGTCGTCGGGAAACCGCGCCGGCCACTGTTGGTACGCCTGCAGGAGCGCATCCTGGACGGCGTCCTCGCACAGGTCGAACTGGGCGCTGCCATAGCTGCGCAGCAACCGGGCGAGGGCCTGTCGCGCGAGCTCGCGCCACCGGCCCTCGCCGAGGGGTTCAGCTGGGATCATCCCGCTCCGAGGTCGGCGAACATCACCGGCCGAAGCTCGAGGGCGAGGCCGGGGATGCTGGCATCGGGTATCTGCCGGGCCAGCTCCACCGCCCGGGCCTCGTCCTCGACGTCGAGGAGATAGAAGCCGCCCATGAACTCCTTGCTCTCGACGAACGGGCCGTCCGTCACCTCGGGCTGGCCCCCGGAGCTGCGAATGACCTTCGACTGGCTGGGGTCGGCGAGGGCCTGAGCCGCGATGAACTCACCGCGCTCCTTGGTGGTGGTGATGAACGCGCCGTGTCCCTCCTGGATCTGCCGCTGCTGGTCGTCGGTGAGCTGTTCCAGCACAGCCGGGTCGACCTGCATGATGATCAGATACTTCACGGTCTCCTCCTTGGCGAAGCAGCCACCCGCGCGGCGGCTCACCAGGTGGTCGTCGCCGACAGTGCTCCCGCGACACTACGCAGCCAGGAATCTTCGCCACGGCAGCCAGGAATCTCCGCCGTCGTTGTCGCGCGGGGCGTGTCGGCGACGACCACCTGGCATGCGGCCGCGACAGGCGAGCCGCCCACGTTCAGGAGGTAGGCCATGACACAGCGGGTCCGGGTCCACTGCTTCAGCGTCAGCCAGGACGGGATCGGAGCGGGCGAGGAGCAAAGCTTCGAACGCCCGTTCGGCCAGGTGGACCCTGGTGACCTGTTCGCCTGGGCCGGTGCCACGGACAGCTGGGTTCACCGCACCGATCCCGGCGGCACCCGAGGGCTCGACGACTACGTCGTACGTGACTTCACCCGCGACATCGGCGCCGAGATCATGGGGCGCAACAAGTTCGGTCCGATCCGCGGCCCCTGGCCGGGCCACGAGTGGCAGGGCTGGTGGGGAGACGAGCCCCCTTCCACACGCCGGTCTTCGTGCTCACGCATCACGTTCGGCCGTCGTTCACCCTGAGCGACACGACCTTCCACTTCCTCGACGCGACGCCGCACGAAGCACTGAAGCAGGCGAAGGCCGCCGCCGACGGCCGGGACGTGCGCATCGGCGGTGGCGTCACGACCATCCGCGAGTTCCTCGACGCGGACCTGATCGACGAGATGCACATCGCCGTCGGCCCGCATGAACTCGGCAGTGGTCTCCGTCTCTGGGACAACCCGGACGAGCTGACCGACCGCTACCACCTGGAACGCGTACCAAGCCCGAGCGGTGTCGTGCACCACTTCTTCTGGCGGAGATAGGCACGCGGCAACAGACACCGGCTGGGGAGCGACCACCGTGAGTCCGGAAGCCGCTCGTGGTCCGCATCGAGGACTGCGCACGTCGGTCTGCTGGGGCAGGTGGTCTCGGTGGACCTGTCCGGTCTCGACCGGACCGGGGAGCTGTCAGCGGCTCCCCGGCCCGGTCGCCGCACCGTTCCACCGTTCGAGTCCACCGTTCGAGTCAGCTTCGCGGCGGCATCGCGGTAGCGAGGAATGTCCGGACTGCTGATACCGGGTCTACAGGTACGGAACCCGCTCCCAGCTCAGGACGTGCGCCGCGCCGGGACGGTTGACGGTGACCTTGAGCCAGTCGGCGTTGTTGTTCGATCCGTCGACGGTGACGCGGTGGAGGTTGTCCGCCGACCCGGTGATGCCGTAGGTGGTGAGCCAGGGCGATCCAGCGGCCACCGGCTGGTCGCTGTGGTAGATGTGGCTGTCACCGTTGAACAGGTAGACCTCTCCCTGGAACGAGCTGGACTCGTCCACGATGGCCTGAACCAGCGGCTTGAACGCCGAGATGTCGCTCCATGCCGGGGTGTACGTCGGGTCGAACATGTCTGCCTGTATGAACAGTGCGACAGCCCGGTCGTGACGCTGACGTGCGTCGGTGAAGCTGTTGTGGACGACCGTGATCGCGTTGGCCATCCGGGCTGTCTCCTCGGCCACCTGCTCCGGAGTGGCCGCCGTCCGCCCGATGCCGGTCCACGGCTGTAGATCGTCGTTGCTGCCGGTCACATGCAACATCGCGAAGTCGACGCCCTGCTGGCGAAGTTGCACGTTCTCCGGGAATCCGGCAGCGGCCTGGCTGCTGACGGTGATCGGCTTCTGGCCGAGCGTGGTCCCCGGGTTGGGAAAGAACACCGACCTGTCGTAGGCGAGCCGCTCCAGCGGGTTGTACCCGCCGTTGTTCGCCCGGTGACAGTCGGTCCACTCGTTGTCGCCGGGGCTGTAGATCAGTGGGCCGGTGAAAAGATCGAAGTCTGCCTTGATCTGACGGTAGTAGCCGTCGTCGCAGCGGGTCGAACCGTTCTTGATGTCGCCGACATGGAACGTCATTTCCGGCTTGGCTGCGTTGATCTGGCCGATCCAGCCCGGAAACGCGGCGAGCTGGTCACTGCCGTACGGAATGTCGCCGATGACAGCGAACGAGAAATGTCCCGGCTTCTCCTGGCCCGGCGGAGTGTCTCCCGCGAGCGCGGCTGTCGCCGGCAGAGCGACTCCGGTGACAGCAAGAACCATCGCCGTCACGAGGCGTTTCACACGCATCGAACCCCCCAATTCCTTCCATGGTTCAGAGGGAAAGAAGAGTGTCAACTCATTGCGCCAAGCAAGTGAACGCAGGCTGGCGCCAAGATGAAGTCTCGCCGGCGTGCTGCGGTGAGAAGTCGCTGGTCAGGCGTCCGCGCAGGGTCGCCACTCTTCCGTGACCGACTGGAAACAGCAAGTATCGTCGGGGTACGTTCAGGTATCGAGGTGATCTGACGGGCGGCGCGACGGCCCTTGCTCCGAGGCAGGCCACGGTGATGCCGCGGGCGGTTCACCTCGCGAAGAGCGGCCTTCGTTATCGCGGGAAGGGCGGGTTTCTGGGAGACCAGGTCGACGCTGCATACATACGCGAGCCAGCCTGTGGGGAACGCGGTTCCGAGAGCTTGAAATACATCCACACCGACCTGGCAGCAGCTGACCTTCCGAACGGGTAGAGCTGGCGCCCCTGCGGGCGTGGTCGGCCGACATTCGTGCCCTCTTCCGACCGCGTACCGCCGCGGCCCGGCTCACGGCGGAGCACAGCCAGGCCGAGCGGATTTGGACGGGTCAGGCGGGCTCGCCGGCGACGACGACGCCGTTCTCGTACGCGAGCACTACGGCCTGGACCCGGTCTCGTAGTCCTAGCTTGGCGAAGATGGCACCCACGTGGCTCTTCACCGTCGCCTCAGTCACGACGAGACGCTCGGCTATCTCGGTGTTCGACAGGCCGCGGGCGACCAGTACCAGCACCTCGCGCTCGCGTGGCGTCAGTTCGTCGAGCAGGCCGGGTGGCGTCGGCGGGCGGGTACGGGCTGTGAAGGTCTCGACCAGCCGCCTGGTGATGGCGGGCGAAAGCAGCACGTCGCCGGCGTGCAGGACGTGGATCGCTTCGATCAGGCGCTCGCGGGAGGCGTCCTTGAGCAGGAATCCGGCCGCTCCGGCGCGCAGCGCGCCGAACACGTACTCGTCCAGGTCGAAGGTGGTGAGGATGAGCACGCGCGGGGGCGGGGTGAGCCCGCCGCCGGTCAGGCGGGCGGTGGTCTCGACGCCATCCATGCGCGGCATGCGAATGTCGAGCAGGACGACGTCGGGTCGCAGTTCCTCGGCGCGTGCGAGTGCTTCCTGGCCGTCCGCGGCCTCGCCGACCACCTCGAAGTCGTCCAGGGCCTCGAGTATCAGCCGCAGGCCGGTCCGGATCAGTTCCTGGTCGTCCACGATCAGCAAGCGGATACTCATCCGATTCTCGCTCTCGTGAGTGTCGCCGCGACGGCGTGGCCCAGGCTCATGCTCCCTCGTCCGCTGGGAGACGGGCGGCGACTCGGAACCAGCCGTCGCGCTGGTGACCGAACTCCAACTCGCCACCAAGAACCGAGGCCCGTTCCCGCATCCCGATGAGGCCGTGCCGAGCCGACTCGTTGGTCGCGGGTGCATCCCCGATGTCACCGAGGATCGGAACCCACGCCGACTCGGTGGCTGTCCCGTCATTGGTCACCTCGAGGCCAAGGCTCCGGTCACGATAGACGAGTGCGACCATGACCTGGCTGGGACGCGCATGCTTCACCGCATTGGTCAGAGCCTCCTCGATGATGCGGTAGGCGGACAACTCCACACCGTCGGGCAGCGAGACCGGTTCCCCCGTTACCCGTAGCTCGACGGGCAACCCGGCGGCACGATACTCGGCGACGAGCCCCTCCAGGTCCCGCAGCGAGGGCGCGGGGCGGGAGTCGGCGGGGGTGCCCGGGGCGCGCAGCACGGTCAGCATCCGGCGGAGTTCCGTGAGGCTCTGCTCCCCGCTCTTCTCCACCAGGGCCAGCGTGTCGTCGGCCCGGTCCGGCGACGTGCGCAGCACGTCGCGGGCGCCGCGCACGCCGAGCAGCATCACGGTCACCGAGTGAGCGACGATGTCGTGGAGTTCACGGGCGATCGACGCGCGTTCCTCGTGCACCGCGATCCGGGCCAGTTGCTCCTGCTCACGCCGGAGGCGATCGGCGCGTTCCTCGAGGGCGCGGACATACCGGCGGCGGGTCTGCGCATACATGCCCAGCGCCCACACTCCCGCCGTCACCGGGACGGACACGATCGACAGCAGGGCCAGGAGCACGGCAGTGGGCACGAGCGCGGCGAGCGAGCGGCGCCAGTCGCCACGTTCAGCGATCGTGAAGAGCGCTGCCAGGACAGGCACACCGCCCGGTGCGTCACCGGTGGCCACCAGAGCCCCGGCGAGCGCGAGCGTCGCGAGGAGCGGCATCCACGGGGCCTGGCGACGCGCGATGAGCGCGCCGCCGGATGAAACCGCCAGCAGCACGGTCGACACTCGCGCGGCGTGGTCGTCGTTGAGGAGAAGGCTCAGCTCGGCGATCGTGGCGGCCACCGCGACGAGGAGATCGAATCCGAGCGCGCGCCGGTCCCACCGGTAGCCCCGCCCCGTGTCGCGGACGCAGGCGGCCGCCACCGCGCGGGCACGCAGTCGCCGCAGCCCCGCCACCTCGATGGTCATGCCAGGTCGCGCCGACGTTCGCCGGCCAGCGCTGCGGCCATGAGCCCCACCGTCCAGGCGCCCAGGACGATCGCGGCCGCGGCCAGCGAGATGCGGGCCGGTCCGTGGACCATGCGGGTCAGCACCGCCACCGCGCCGAGCGGCGTGTAGTCCGACGAGCCGTCCCGCACGCGGTCGAGCAGTGGGTTCATGACGAAGGTCAGGATCAGCACGCCGACCGCCGCGAGGATCTGGTTGCGAAGCAGCGCGCCGACGGCGACTCCGATCATCGTCGCGAGTACCGACGACCCCAGCAGACCCACCGCCACTCCGGTCATCTCGCCGGCGCTCAGGTCGGGCCCGGGCTGTCGGCTCAGAAGCGGCAGCCCCGCCCCCAGCGAGACCGCGACCATGAGCGTGCCGACGACCAGGCCCGTGATCGAGTACGCCATGGCCCGCGCGAGCAGCAGCCGTTCCCGGGAGGCACCCGAGGCGAGCGCCGCGGGCGCGGCGGTGCGGTGCCGGAACTCACCGGCGGCACCGACCGCCCCGAGCAGCAGCAACAGGATCGGCATACCGGACAGGGCCTCCTCCTTCTCTCCCACCTCGTCGAGCGTCCCCGAGGCGAGCGCGACGATCATCGCATTGGCGGCGGTCAGGGCGACCGAGGTCACCGCGAACGCCAGCGCCGTGCGCGTGCTCACAATTTTGATCAGCTCACCCCTGACCAGCCGGGTCACGCGTCCTCCCCTCCGGTCAGGGCAAGGAAGATGTCCTCGAGCGTTGATCCACGCTGGGTAGTCGCATCCATCGGAGCCTGATGCACGATGCGCCCCCGGTGGATGACGACGACATCGTCGACCAGCCGCTCGGCCTCGGTCAGCGAGTGGCTGGACAGCACGACGGTGCGGCCCGAGTCGGCCCGTTCCCGCAGCAGGGTCCGCAGCCATCGGATCCCCTTCGGGTCCAACCCGTTGGTCGGCTCGTCCAGCACCAGGATGTCCGGATCGGCGAGCAGCGCCGCCGCGAGACCAAGCCGCTGGCGCATGCCGAGCGAGTACCTCCCGACCCTGCGACGCGCGTCCTGCTCAAGGCCCACCAGCGCCAGCACCTCGGACACCCGCGCTCCCGGCAGCCCGGCCATGGTCGCCAACGAACGAAGGTGCACGCGTGCCGAGCGGCCTGGGTGAGCGCCGCAGGGCTCGATGAAGACGCCCAGGGTGCCCGCGTCCCGCGCGTGTGCCTCACGACCTTTCACCAGAACCCGCCCGGCGTTCCCCCGAGCAAGCCCGCTGATCACTTTGAGCACCGTGGTCTTGCCGGCTCCGTTGGGCCCGAAGAACCCGGTGATGGCTCCGCTACGAATGCTGAACGACACGTCCTCGACGGCGGCAAACCTGCCGTAGTGCTTTGCCAACCCTTCGACGGTGATAGCCGCACCGGTCTGTCCGGCCACAACCGAATTCGCTGTTCGTGAAATTTCCATAGCGGAAGAATCCAGTCCGCTGACCTCGCGGTCATCCCCACATGGATGGACTTCTTGGCTCGACCGTGGGCGTAGACCGTGGCGACCGGCCCTCCTTCCAGGGGCGGATGATCACGAAGAGGGGGTGGCCACCTGAGATGAGAGGACGGTTTGGCCGGCGGCGCGACGGTCACCGAGACGTGGTCGGCTACGGTGGTGCCGTGGGACTGCACCTGAGCCAGATCGCCGAGGCGGACGAGCTGCTGACGAACGACCCGCTGGCGCTGCTGATCGGGATGGTGCTGGACCAGCGGCCTTCGGAAAGAACGAGCGGCGGCGTCGAATGGCTTCTCCACCAGTGACCACGGTGGAGCATGACCGTGCGGTACACGGGGTGTGGCGGTTCGGCCCGCGACGGTGGACGTGAACCAAGCGGAAGGTGTCGCATGTCCATCCGGATTTGTGAAGGCGAGCGTTTGAAAAGCCTCGGGATTCTGCTGTTCGACGGCTTTGAGGAACTCGACCCGTCCGGCATCTGGGACGCAAGCGTCAGCTTGGTCGACGCACCTTCGATCATGATTCGGATCAGGTCCGAGAACGCCGGGCCCGGGTCCGAGCGGGCGGCCAGGACAGATGCCCGCTCGTTCAGCAGGTCGAAGTGGCGGACCAAGACCGCCTCCACCAGGGCTGCCTTCGTCGGGAAGTGGCGGAACACGGTCGCGATGCCAACGTCGGCCTGACGCGCGACGTCCTCGGTCGAGCCGGCCGCGCCGTGCTCGCCGAACACCGCTTCGGCTGAGGTCAGGATGCGCTCGCGGTCGGCGACGGCGTTCCTCCGCGCGGCCTGCCTCCTTCCCATCGGCCGGTGGGGCAGCCGGCGTCCGACGGTTCGAGCCGGCGAACCTCGTCGTGCATCGGACGGCAGACCCCGAGCTGGTCGTCGTCGAGTTCAGCTACGTCGGAAGGGGTGAGCAGGGCGATTTCACGCTGCCGTGTGTCTTCGTCGTCCGTGTCCGCGACGGGCACATCGTCGAATCCCGCGACTACGGCGACCACCTCGGCCTGGCCCGGGCGTTCGGCCGACTCGGGCCACTGGCGCGCGTGCTCGCAGAGGAAGGCGGGCGCGCATCCGACAGCGATGGCTCGCCATGCGCGCGGCCGCGCCAGACCTACGCACGAAGGTCGTCGACCTGACGGCTGAAAATGATCGTGCGGTGATCCGGTCCAGGCTGACCGACAACACTGCGGAACTCATCGAAATCATCCGGGTCGCTGACGGACAGATCGCGGAGCTGTGGGGCGCCCGCACCAGCCCGCGGGGCTCATGACACGAGCAGGGCCAGCGCGGCGTCGTCTCGTCGTCCAAGCGGGCCCGAACAGCCGATCCCTGGCAGGCGGTCAGCGCCCGACGCGCTTTGGTGACCTACCATGCGACCGGGCCGTTGGCGTCGATGAACATTCCCGATTCCGCGTCCGCGGGCAGCATCGCCGCGGTGACCACGACCTGCGCGCCCTGGTCGGCAGTCAGCGGTGCCTGCCTGTTTATTGGAGTCAGATCTGTCTGGGCGAATCCCGGGCATACCGTTGTAACCTTGATCGGAGTATTCTTCAAGCTCTTCGCCAATTCAACGGTGATGCTGTTCAATGCTGCCTTCGAGCTTCGGTAGGCTGGCAGGAGCGAGGAGTAGTACGGGGAAATAGGATTGTTTTGATCCGTGAGCGAGCCCATCGTCGAGGACACATTGACGATCCGGCCGGCATCGCTCCTGAGTAGTAGCGGAAGAAAAGCCTCGATTACGGTTACCGGGCCGAACACATTTGTCTCGTATGTACGCCGGAAGATGTCTGGACCGCCGAACTCGTGTATTCCGACGGTCACGACCTCGGGTGAGATACCCGCGTTGTTCACCAGTACGTCGAGTCGGCCGTACCGCTCCCGGACCACGGTGGCGGCGGTTTTCGCAGTGGCCGCATCGGCGACCTCAAGTTTTACCCAGTCGGCTGCAAACCCCTCGTCGCGCAGCGCGCAGACGGCCTCGCGGGCGGCCGACTCGCGGCGCGCGCCGACGATGACTGTGACACCTTTCCGGGCCAGGGACCTGGCCGCCGCAAAACCCAGGCCACGGTTTCCTCCGGTGATGAGGGCTATGCTCGACATCATTGTCTCCAAGTCTTGTGACGGTGGTCTTTGCCGAACATAAAGCAGCTGCTCCGGCGAATGCTGGCGGAAATTCGACGTCGTGTTCTGGAGGTCCGTCCGGGTGCTGCGGCTCACGGTCGGTCGCCCGCCAGGCAGGCCGAGCTGACGGGCACGAACCCGATCGGCACGAACGAATGGCAGCCGGGCCTGGCCTCCTGGCCAGTCAGATCCTCGTCGCGGCGAAGCCGGTCTGACGGGCCGGCAGTCTCCGACTCGCTGGCGAGATGCGGAGCGCGGGGGAGGGACGCCGATTAATCGTTGCGGGAAGCGGATCAGCGCCGCGCACTGGTCCGGGCAGAGCGCGAGCAGCTCGTCCCTGCGAACCGACCAGCGGCGCGACGGACGCTGCTCCGAGGTCGTCTACCCGGGCTTCCTGTCACCCGTGCTGCTGGCTGACCGCTCGCCGGCGTCCCCTCAGCCTGCGGCGCAGCGCCAGGCCGGTCAGGAACAGGACGAGGACGGCGGGGCCGACGTGCACGATGACGAAACCGATGTAGTGCGGGCCGCCCCAGGCGTGTTGATAGGTCTCCGGATCGCCGGGGTGCTCGGTGGCGAGGATGTATCCGGCCCGTGCGACAAGAACGGCGCCGGCCGCCAGAAGGAGAAGGTAGACCGCCGCGCGCCGTAGTCGTGCGGCCCAGCCAGCGGCTGGCGGTGGCGCGGGTCGCCGTGCCGTGATCAGGCCCACCGTGATCAGGACCGCTGCGACCACAGCGGCTACGGCCAGTCCCGTCACACCGGCTCGTCTCCGCGGAGCCGGGCACGGCGCATGGCCGCGGAGCCGACCACCAACGCGGTCGGTGTCAGGACTGCGACCAGGGCCAGCGCCCGCAACGGGGTGGTCGGAGCCCACAGGATGTTGTCGGTCAGTTCCGCCCGTACGGCAGCGGCTTCCATGGCGGCCGTGGCGAGTACCGCTCCGGCGATCTGGGTGAGCCACAGCCTGGCCCGGAGACGGAGCCCCAGGGCGAGGCGCAGGACGTCGATGACGGCGGCCAGGGTCAGTGGAGTGTCGTGGAGGAGCGCGGCGAACTCGTCGCCGTAGCGTGCCCGCCACTGCCTGGGGCACAGGGCGAGAAGGAGACGCCTCATGCCTGGGCCAGCCGTGACTGCCCGGTCTGGACGACCCGGGACCAGGTCGCCAACTGCGTGGCCAACGCCGCTCTTCCCGCCGCCGTGATCTCATAGGGTCGGCGACGATCATCGCTGGGCAGCGCGGCGATCAGGCCGCGTTCCACCAGTTTGGTCAGCGAGCCGTAGAGGGTGCCGGGGCCGAGCCGGACCCCGGTCTGTTCCAGCACATCGGCGGTGATCGCGTAACCGTGTTTGGCGCCGTCGCTCAGTGACAGCAGGACGAGTACTCCCGGCTCGCCGAAGCGGGCCAGGCCCTCGTCCCGTCCGAACCTCGCCATGCGATGCATCGTATGGCGTAGTAGTTGGGAGCGGCAAGGCCGTCGGCGTTCGTCATTCGTCAGGCTCCGCTCGGCGGCTGTCGGATCGACGTCGCGCCACCATCAGCGGAGGAGCCGGGACAGCGCGGCTGTCACTTCCTCGGCGTCGAACCTGGCGGGGTCGAGGTCGGCGGGGTTGTCGAGGCCCAGCCATTCCAGCCGCTCTTCGTGCTCGGGATGACTGGGGTTGCCCAGGGTCTCCAGGAGCGCCTCGTAGCCCCAGATACCGCCGCAGTCGTCCGGCGGGGCCGCGCGACGCCCGCCGGTGCAGCGCGGATACCGGACGGACGGGTCGGGATCGAGGATCTTCTCGAGGACGATCTGGTGCTCCCAGTCGTCGCCGAAATCGTAGGTATAGCTGATCTTTGCTTTGACGTCGGGAAGCACCTGCTCCAGCGACACCGCCGCCTCGGCGCGTTGGCCAAGGCCCGCGTCCGGCCTGCCGAACCTGCCGTAGGGCGTTTCGAAGACGTGCAGATGGCTGTCGTCCCAGCCGAACGCTGTCTGAAGGATCGTGTGCAGGCGCGCCAGGCTGGTGTCGGCTGGCACCTCCAACCGTCGCCAGATCGGTGGCTTCGCGTCGCGCAGCCCTACCTTGACCTGGTAGACCGGGGCGCGCTGCCCCTTGGCCCGCTTCGGCTTCTTCGGGAGCGTCGGCGGCAGACCGGGCCGCCCAGTCAGGTTCGCCAGCATGCCTGCGGCAAGCTCGGCCGGGTTCACCCCCCGCTCGTCCAGCATCCTGACGAGGTCGGCCAAGTCACCGAGCGCGTCGATCCCCTCGTCCTCGTCGTCATCCGCATGCGGAGCGGGGGGCTTTCGGGGGGTCGGGAGCGTCGCGAGGCGCGACCGCAGCACGAGCACCAGGGCCTCGTACGGCGGCCCATCCTCGCCGTCCTCCTCCTCATGGAAGGGGATCTCGACCTCCTCGCCGAACCGGAGAAAGGGGGCGGCTTCCTCGTCGTCCTCGAACGAGAGCTCGTCGTCGTGCACCGCACGCGCGCTCAGGGCGTTCTCGACCTGCCAGCGAAACTCCTCGGCGTCCAGCGTCTCGGTTCGTAGTCCGACCTTGTCCCTGCGAGCCGCGGCGGTGATCTCCTCCAGAACCTTGGGAAGGTCCTCGGCTGGGAGGACGAGGAGGTCTGCGGCCTCACCACAGGCCGATGGGTCGACAATTACCAAGAACGCGTGCGGCCGGCCAGCCCGTTCGACGGTGCAGCTCAGAAGGACGGTGTCACCTTCGTCGTCATACCGGCGCTGGAAGTCGCCGGCCACCAGTGGCGCAGTCAACTCGTCCGCCCACCGCGGCCGGGAGACCCCGGCCGCGGCGAGCCGGCCGGCGGCGGTATCTGCGGCGACACCGACCGGCCCCGACGCGACGGAACCTACTGCCAGCAGCACCGCAAGGGCGCCCTCGGTCGCCGCTGCCTCCAGCCGCGGCACGATCTCCTGAAGGAACGCCACCCCGATGGAGCCGTCGGTGAGGTCGTCAAGCACGGCGAACGTCGCACCGGCCACCTCCGCCATCAGCGGGTCGTCGTTCTCGCGGAGTACCCCGCCGATCTCAAGCATGTCGGCGGTGAGTGCGCGCGGGTCCAGCTCGCTGTCGTCAGGAGGCCGCGGAGACTGATCACCAATGTCCGGCACAGCGGACAGCGCGGGCCGCGAGGTGCGCCTCGCCGGCGCTGGCTCCTTCGCGGAGGGCTTCTTCCCGTTCTTGCGACCACGGCTCGCGGGGCTCATGCATTCAAGTCTGCAGCAGGTGCGACGTCATCATGCACCCGGCGTGGCCCGCCCGCGCACGTGTCTGATCGGCCTGGCAGCTCGGCTCGCTCAGGCGCCTGCCGACCCGATGCCGCGATAGACCGTTGGTTCGACTTCCACCTGGACCGGCTGTTGAAAACGGCCTGATTCCGGAACAACAGTTGTAAAGCCTCGGATCGCGGTCGCACGCCGACGTGCCGCCGGCGGCCCCGCGGGACCGCCGCCGGACATCTCGGCTGGCCGTCACCCGAGCCTCCCGGCGACGCCGGCTACTGTGATGGTGTGGGACTGCACCTGAGCCAGATCGCTGAGGCCGACGAGTTGCTGACGAACGACCCGTTGGCTCTGCTGATCGGGATGGTGCTGGACCAGCGGATGTCGGAACCATGGAGTGATCCCCGCGAGGGTGGCCGGCGCGGCAGCCGCGTCGTGTGCTCGGCCTGACGGCCACGGCGCCGTGGCGAGTGTTCGATGGCTGACTACGACGTCTTCGTAGCCGACTGCCCGGCCCGCTCGACCCTGGAGGTCATCGCCGGCACCTGGTCTGTCGTGGTGGTGTATGCCCTCGGAGACGGCCCGCGACGCTACAGCGACCTTCGTGATCGGATTGGTGGGATCAGCAAGAAGATGCTGACCCAGACTCTCCGAAAGCTTGAGCGGCGAGGCATCGTCGAGCGGCGAAACCTGGCTACGGTGCCCAAGGGCGTCGAGTATCGGCTGACCGACTTGGGCCGGAGCCTCCTGGCACCAGTCTCCGTGCTCGCCCGGTGGGCCGAGGAGCACGCGGAGGAACTCGCCGGCGACTCGTCCACCTGACGTGGGGCACCGGATAGTTCCCCACGGCTGCCTAGCATCGCCGCTATGCGAATCGGAATTCTCGGTGCCGGTGTGATGGCCGACGCGCTCGGAACCCGGTGGGCCGCCGCCGGTCACGAGCTCATGGTCGCGGGCCGAACGACGGAGAAGGCGCGCGCGCTGGCGGAGAAGTGGGGCGGCCGCGCCGGCGGATTTCGGGAGACGGCCGAGTTCGCCGACGTGGCGTTGATCGCGGTCCTCTATCAGGGCATGCCCGCAACGTTGGCGGCGATCGGCGACGGCCTGTATGGCAAGCCGGTCATCGACTGCAACAACCCGGTCGAGGTTGATCACTTCACCCTGGTCACCGACCCGGGCCGAGCCATGGCGAGGGAGATCCAGGATGCGACCGGCGGGCAGGTGGTAAAAGCGTTCAACTTGTGCCACGCACGAGTGTGGGAGATGGCCCCGCTGCTCTTCGACGGTCGTCGTCTGTCCGTGCCGTACTGCACGGACCACCCCGCCGCGGCGGCGGTTGCTCGTCAGCTCATCGACCACGTCGGAGGCGAACCCGTGTCAGTCGGCGACCTTCGCCACGCTCATCATCTGGAGGCGATGGCCGCGATTGTGATCTCGTTGTTGTTCGGCGGCCGGGACACGAGCACGGTGTTCAACCTGGTCGACGCAATCCCCTCTGTCTAGGAGGCCACGATCGGCCGGCGACGGGAGCCATGACCCAGCTCTCGCTCGTCCCACCCCGCGCGGCCGGGCGCCAGCCCGGGGTGGCCCCTGATCGTGTGGGTCGCCCTGAGTCCCGACCCAGCCGATTTCGACCGGACGCTCACCATCGACGTGGCCTGTTCGACGCGATACGAGCAGGCGCGGCTGACCCGCCCGGCCGGCCTCGCTACGGTGAGGGCGTGGGACTGCATCTGAGCCAGATCGACGAAGCGGACGAGCTGCTGACGAGTGACCCTTTGGCGCTACTCATAGGCATGGTGCTGGACCAGCACCTGTCGTAAAGGTGGAGCGGGGCGACGCCGTTGGAAGACCTTGCCGGACCACCAACGCCGCTGGCGAGGACATCCCGCGCCGCTTGGACGCCCTTGTCACCGCCCGGCTGTTCGCCCTTCTTGCCACCAGCCCGAAGGTTCGGCCGCTTACGCTCGACGAACTCCGGGGCCAACCCTCGGCAGACGGCGATGCCCCGCCTACGACCCTTTTCTGATCATCAGCGCGGCCTGTCCATGCCTTACCGGCTCGGCTGTCAGCTGTCGGCCGCGCCGTTCGCCGGGTTACCGACTGCCGGCCGGGTGAACGGAACGCCTCCATGAACGCCGCCGAAATCGAACTGAAAGCGGATGCCGGTAAGATTTTCTGAGAGTATCCACAGCCGGCCCGCGCTGGCCTCGTCCCGAGACACGCGGTCTCGGTGGTACACAGTCGGCTCGCCGCGCAGTTGCAGAAACCCGTCGGGTACGACGTAGCTACCGCCGGGAAGGTCAGGAACGGTCGCGGCGAACAGCGATGTCTTAGCGCCTTCCGGAGTTGGTCGGAACGCCAGCCGCTGAAGCGCCCGGATCGTGGCGAGGTAGGTCCGTCCTCGGTCGCTGTTGGCTCCGCCGGTGAGCACATTGGTACGGGTCAGTCCTGGCGCGACCGCCATGCTGCGCAGTTTCGACCCCACGGCCTCGGCCCGGCGTTGCAGTTCCGTAGCGAAGTACAGATTGGCTCGCTTGGACTGTACGTAGGCGAAGGCGGTGCGATAGTTCCGCTCGGCGTTGAGATTGCGGAGGTCGAACCGGGCGAAACGCTGGCCCTCGCTGCTGACGGTGACTACTCGCGGATCGGGAGCGGCGAGGAGATAGGGCATCAACTGGCAGGTGAGGGCGAAGGTGTCGAGGTGGTTGATCCCGAACTGCGACTCGAAACCATCGACTGTCCGGGCGAATGGCACCATCGCGACACCCGCGTTGTTCACCAGCAGGTCGAGGCGGTCGCGGTCCCAGCCCTGAGCGAAGTCACTGATGGACGCCAGCGCGCCGAGGTCGAGCTGCCGCAGCTCGACCGTCGCGTCGGGCACCTCGTCCCGCAGCCGTTGGAGTGCGGCATCCCCGCGCTCCCGGTTGCGGCAGGCCAGGGTGACCTGGGCGCCACGACGGGCGAGCTCGCGGGCCGTTACAAAACCGATGCCGCTGTTGGCGCCTGTCACGATGACGATTCGCCCGGACTGGTCGGGGATGGAGTCGGATGTCCAAGCGTCGGCGCGGCTGGACGCGGGAGCGGAGGCGCCGAGGTTACGGCCCATGTCTGGTCTCCAGATGATCGAAAGTGCAACAACTTGACGATCACGCTCTATCGCGACTTTTTGTTGCGATAGCGTCAGGTTGTCACTTCGAGCCCGCCAAAGCAACTGGGAGTTGCAATGGGGCAGTCGCCTGTCGAACGAGGCACGGTCGGGCGCGGACCGAAGGTCCAGCGTGCGGTACACGCGGCGACACTTGCGGAGCTGGCGGAGAAGGGATACGCCGCGCTGACGGTCGACGGCGTCGCCCGGCGGGCGGGCGTGCACAAGACGACCGTCTACCGGCGGTGGAAGGACCGCGAGAGCCTGGTCGTCGACGCACTCGCCGAGCACTTCGCTCGCGACATCCCCGCTCCGGACACCGGCTCCGTCGAGACCGACCTGCTCGTGCTGGCCAGGGCGCTCGTCGATAGCATGACAGGGCCGGTGGGCACTGCCCTGCTGACCGCCATGTACTCCGATGCCGGACGCCTGCAGGAGGTCGCCGAGGCGCGGCGGCGCGTCTTCCAGGATCGGTACCAGCGTGCCGAACCCGTGGTAACCCGAGCCGTCGAGCGGGGCGAGCTACCCGAGGGCACCGACGCGCTCGAGCTCTTCCGCGCCTTGGCCGCACCGATCTACTTCCGTCTCCTCGTCACCGACGAGCCAGTCGGTGAGGCCGCCGCCGACCAGTCGGTAGCGGTCGTACTCACCGCCGCCCGCGCCGGCGTTCTGGTCCGGCACCACAATGGACCAGCTCGGTAGTCGCGGCATGGCGTCGCTCGCGACCATGAAGTGCCCTGGGACTCAGGCCGGCGTGCTCGTGAGACGGTACGCGGCGTTCGGGTCGTTGTAGGCCGCTGTTGTTCTGGCGACCAGACCGTCGGAGATCAGCCTGGTCCTGGGCCCCGGCGCGACCCCGATGTCGCGAGGCCCCGCTACCGTGGTGCAGTGGGACTACACCTGAGCCAGGTCGCTGAGGCGGACGAGCTGCTGACCAACGACCCGTTGGCACTACTGATCGGTATGGTCTTGGACCAGCGGATTTCGGGAAGAGCGAGTGGGACGGGCCGGTTTGCGCCTGTCTAACTGCGTAGCGTAGGCCCCGTGCCCTTATCGTCCCGCGCGTCGTTGTTACTCGCGGACCTGAGCGTTCACTGTGGGCTGCGTGTCACCGCTATCCGCGCCCAGGCCCGCGAGCAGGCGCAGCCCGTCCTCGGCGGGGCTGTCGGGGGCCGCGGACAGCACTAGCAGCTCCATGCCTGATTCGTCGGGTAGTGCGAAGTTCTCCTGGTGTAGTTCCAGAAGTCCGACCAGCGGGTGTCGGTACGCCTTGCGTCCATGTGCGCGGGCGCGTACATCGGCGCGGGCCCAGAGGCGGCGGAAGCGTTCGCTGGCCATCGCCAACTCGCCGATAAGCGAGGCCAGGCGGGGGTCCTCGGGGTATTTGCCGGCGGCCAGGCGCAGGTGGCCGACCACGTCGAGGGTGCAGGTCTCCCAGTCCGCGTAGAGGCCGCGCTCGGTCTCCTCCAGAAAGATGTGCCGGGCGGTATTGAGGCCCGGCAGCGGGCGGCCGTAGAGGAGCCCGGCGAGGCGGTTCCCGGCGAGCACGTCCAGACGGTGGTCCACTATCAGCGCGGGTGCGTCGACGACCAGGTCGCAGACGCGCACCAGCTCCGGTCGGACCCGCCCGCCCGGCGGCTTCGAGGGGCGGCGACGCTGCTGGGCGAGCCGGCAGAGGTGCTCGCGTTCGGTCTCGTCAAGGCCGAGGACGCGAGCGAGCGCGTCGAGGACCTGCTCGGAGGGCTGGGTCGCGCGGCCCTGCTCCAGGCGTACGTAGTAGTCGACGCTGACGCCGGACAGGTGGGCGACTTCTTCGCGGCGCAGCCCTTCGACCCGGCGGTGCCTGTCGGTGGGGATGCCGACGGCCGCCGGGTCGACCCGGGACCGCCGGGTCCGCAGGAAGCCCGCAAGATCGTCCATGACTCCAGTATCGCTCCGGCCATGCCGGTGAAGGTGGCCCTGCCAATACCAGGAAGTCCCGTCCGACGGAAAAGGCACCCCTGAACGCCGGACGCTGCTGTGCCCAGGATCGGAGGCACCCGATCCGAAGGAGTCCCCGTGAACACACTGATCGTCTACGCCCACCCGGAGCCGACGTCGCTCAACGGCTCGCTGAAGGACCTCGCGGTGTCCACCCTGGAAACCGCCGGGCACGAGGTACGGGTCAGCGATCTGTACGCGATGAACTGGAAGGCGGTCGTGGACGCCGCGGACTTCGGCCCCGCCGCCTCACGTCCGCTGAACGTCGCCCCGGACTCGGGCCGGGCTTACGACGCCGGGACGCTCACCCCGGATATCCTCGCCGAGCAGGAGAAACTCCTGTGGGCCGACACGATCATCCTCCAGTTCCCGTTGTGGTGGTACACGATGCCCGCGATCCTCAAAGGCTGGGTGGACCGGGTGTTCACCTTCCATTTCGCCTACGGCGTCGGCGAGCACAGCGACACCAAATACGGCGAGCGCTTCGGCGAAGGAACCCTCGCGGGCAGAAAGGCTCTGCTGTCGGTGACAGCCGGCGGGCCCCAGTCGCATTACGCCGCCCGTGGAATCAACGGCCCCATCGACGACCTGTTGTTCCCGATCCATCACGGCATCCTCTACTATCCGGGCATCGAGGTGCTGCCGCCGTTCGTGCTGCATGGCACCGACCGGATGACCGGCGAGGACTACCCGGACGTCGCCAAGGCATGGGAGCAGCGCCTGCTCACCCTCGAATCGACCGAGCCGATCGCGTTCCGGCGCCAGAACTTCGGTGACTACGAGATCCCCTCGCTGCGCCTGAAGGAGGGACTGGAGCCCGCGGGCCGCACGGGTTTCGGGCTGCACGTGCGCGGCTGACCGTCAGCGATGGACAAAACGCCGGAGTGAAGGAAGTGGAGCTTCTCGGCGAGCCGTGGCTGGGGGTGCTCCGAGCACTGTCGAGACAGACCCGAGCCGGCATCGGCCCGCGTTGCCGGTTGACTTCGGGCAGCTGGTGGCGAGGCTATCTGCCCCGTGGGGCCCTGTTCTGCCGCGTGGCCTGCTGCTTCGCGGCTGAAGGCGAGCCGGCTACGGTGATGTCGTGGGACTTCACCTGAGCCAGATCGTCGAGGCGGACGAGCTGCCGACAAACGACCCGTTGGCGCTGCTGATCGGCATGGTCCTCGACCAGCCAGTCTCGGAAAGATGGAGTGGGACGGGACGGTCCGCACCCATCTGACACGTAGCGCCAGGTTTTGGTCCGCGGCACCGCGTTTGTACCCCCGCTGCCCTCCGCCGCGGGGCTGCCTGCGAGGTCGGATCGGCAGACCTGCAAGCCTGCTATCGGAAGACTAGAGTATCTGCCGTTGGTAGAGTAGAGATGTGGTCGACTATCGGCGTCGTGTCCTCGACGACACACTGGACGCACTTCAGCCGCATCTTCGCGCTCTGTCGATCCACGGGCCGAAGGCGGTGGGCAAGACCGCGACCGCGATGCGGCGCGCAGAGTCGATCATCGATCTCAGCCTTCCCGGCCAGCGTGAGATCGTGGCCGCCGATCCGACCGTCCTGACCCGGCTGCCGGGGCCGGTCCTGGTCGACGAGTGGCAGCGCCTTCCCGAGGTGTGGGACCACGTGCGGCGCGCGGTCGACGCCGGCTCGCCGGCCGGTCACTTCATCATCGCGGGCAGCTCCGCACCCCGAGGGGCAGTGGTCCACTCGGGCGCAGGGCGTATCGTGCCGCTGCGGATGCGCCCGCTGAGCATGGCCGAGCGGGACGTCGACGAGCCGACTGTGAGCCTCGCTGCGCTCCTCGAAGGAAACGGCGACGTCGGGGGTGCGACCGCCGTGCGGTTGACGGACTACGTCGAGGAGATCACGGCATCGGGCTTTCCCGCTATCCGCAGCCTGCCGCCGCGGGTGCGTCGAGCCGAACTCGATGCGTACCTGGACAATGTCGTTCAACGTGAGTTTCCCGAGCAGGGTTACCCGATCCGGCGCCCGACGGTGCTGCGCGCCTGGCTCGCGGCCTACGCTGCCGCCACGTCGACGACGACGGCCTACTCGAAAATTCTGGATGCGGCGACTCCCGGCCTGGGTAACAAGCCAGCCAAGGAGACCACTCTTGCCTATCGTGACGCTCTGTCGTCACTGTGGTTGCTCGACGCGGTCCCGCCGTGGATTCCCAGCCGGAACCATCTCGACCGGCTCGGCCGGTCCGCCAAGCACCACCTGGCGGACCCCGCGCTGGCCGCGCGGCTGCTCGGACTCGACGGCTCCGCGCTGCTGCGGGCCGAGCAGGGCAATACCGTCCTGTCGGCGGGGACGACACTCGGGGCCCTGTTCGAGCATCTCGCCGCGCTCAGCATCCATACCTACGCTGAGGCCGCCGAGGCCCGGGTAGGTCACCTGCGTACCCAGAACAACGACCATGAGGTCGATCTGATAGTCGAGCGCTCGGACGGCCGCGTGCTGGCGGTCGAGGTCAAGTTGGCCGACCGGGTTGAGGATTCCGACGTCAGGCACCTGACCTGGCTACGCGACCGAATCGGGACAGATCTGATCGACGCCCTCGTCATCTACGCGGGGGAGCACGCCTACCGTCGACGTGATGATGTCGTCGTAGTCCCGCTGGCGCTGTTCGGTCCGTGACCGTCGGCTGGAACGTCACGACGGATTCCATCCGCAGGCTCTCCTCCACGAGCTGTTCTGCCACGCCCAGCAGGCGGGAGCGGCACCAGGTGTTCCGGTGCTCAGCCAGCCACGGCTTGCGAGCAGAGGTCACCTGGAGGGACGGCTGGTGATGCCGTCCAGGATGGTGGTCAGGTTGCGATCGAAATTCTCCTCGGCGTCGAGGTGGGCGCCGTCGATGACGAGCCGGGCGATGGTGGGGTACTTGCCGGTTTCCAGCTGACGGGTCAGGTAGGGGCCGAGGCTGGCCTGCCAGGCGGCCTCGTCGGTGCCGGTGGAACGGGCGGTGCGCCGCTCGGTGACCTCTCTGCGCAGCGCGCCGATGATGAAGGCGCTAAGGGTTCCCGCGGCCCGCTGCAGGTCGGCGACATCGCGCACGCCCGGGGCCTGGCTGAGCGCCGCCGCGGTCGATTCACCCACGGCGAGCGCGTTCGGACCCAAGTGTGGCCTACCACCGAGTAGGTCGGAAAACCACTCATGTTCAAGGGCGGCGACCCGGGTCATGTGGGCGATGGCCAGGACCGTGGCACGCCAATCGGACTGCCGGCCGGCCTCGGCGATCCGGGCATAGACAGCGTCGACCATCAGATCGAGCAGCTCGGATCTGTTGACCACGTAATCGTAGAGCCGCATCGGACCGACGCCGAGCTCTTTGGCGATCTTGCGAATCGACAGTCCATCGAGGCCGTACTCATCAGCCACCCGGATCGCCATAGCGGCGATCTTCTCGCGGTTCAACGGCACCGGCGCCGCCCGCGCTCGCGGTTCGGGCCGCTCCCACACGGGTTCCACCTCGTTAAGGTACGGTGTACTCACACGATACATCGTACGTTAAGGACCTTGATGACACGCATAGCGATCGCTGGTGGCGGTCTCGGCGGGCTGACCCTGGCCCGGATCCTGCACCGACACGGCATCGATGCGGTGGTGTACGAGCGCGAGGCCAGCCGATCGGCCCGATCACAGGGCGGCTCGCTCGACCTGCACCCGGAGTCCGGGCAACACGCCCTGGCGGAAGCGGGCCTCACCGGCCAATTCCGATCTGAAGCGCGACCCGAGGCGAGGAACTTCGCATCCTCGACCCGGCCGGCCGGACCCTCCTGCACCACAAGCCGCAGCCCGGCTCGTTCGCCGGACGACCCGAGATCGACCGGAGCGCACTGCGTGAACTTCTGCTCGATTCACTCCCCAACGACGCGGTCGCATGGGGGCACCATCTCGTCGCGGCGACACCGGGACCTGACGGGGGCTTCTGGCTGGAATTTCAGGGCGGCCGCCGAACAGACTGCGAGATCCTCATCGGCGCGGACGGCGCACGGTCAATAGTTCGGTCGCTGCTGACCGACGCGAAACTGACCTACGTCGCCACCTTGGCGGAGCTGACCATCAGCGACGTCGACCGGCGCCACCCGGACCTCGCCGAGCTGGTCGGTCCCGGGAACCTGTGGTGCGTCGGCGTAAGCCAGATCCTGGCGGCGCAACGCAGCGGCGACGGCAGTCTGCGAGTCGCGGCGTCCTTGCGCGCGGAGGACCGCCACATCGGTAGTAGGCGTGCTTTGCTGGACATGTTCGACGGCTGGGATCCAAGCCTTACCGCACTCATCGAAGCCGGCGACAGCGCGGCGACGCCGCGCCGGATCGAGGCCATGCCGATCGGTACACGCTGGGCCAGCCAGCCGGGCGTCACCCTGATCGGCGACGCCGCGCACCTCATGCCGCCGGTCGGCGAGGGCGCCAACCAGGCCATGCTTGACGCCGCGGAACTCGCCCGCGAACTGGTCGCCAACCCCGCCGGCCCGCACTCGGCGATCCGGGCGTACGAACACGAAATGTTCACCAGGACCCGTCCGATCGCCGAGATGTCCGCGCGAGTCCAGGCGATGATGCTGTCTCCAATCGCAGCGGAAGACATCATCCGCTTCTTCACGGCTCGGCCCGCCGAGCCGGCATCCGCGGACTGATAACGCGCCGGACCGCGAACCCCGTATCAGCCGTAGTCCCGCCTGGTGCAGCGACGGGCAACCACGGTCAGCCCATCGGCCGGGTCGCCGCCGGCGGTCTCCGGGTGCGCGAGCCTGTTGATGACCGCGCGGAACGTCGCGAACGGATCTGACCTCGCGGCGGCGCCGTTAGCGTGATCCAGTCAGGGTCTGCTGGCTCAGCAGGTGCCGTCTTGGACGCGCGCAGGTCGACGACCAGCGTGGGGCGTTCGTCGACCCGCTGTGGCCAGGGCGTACAGCGTGGCCAGCGATGCCTGGCGGACCGCCAGCGGCCAGATCGCCGACCATTACCGGCGTTTTCCGGGAGCTACGCGCTGAACCAAGGCGGCCAGGCGGTCGAGGTCGTGCAGGGTCGTGGTCGCGTCAGTGACGGTGAGCAGGCTGAACAGAATCCGATGCACTCCGAGGGCGACCGCGCTTTCGATTGCGGCCTCGTCGGGATACTGCAGGGTCGCGATGACCGGTGGGGTGGCTTTCCCCGCTTCCGCCGCGACCTCTGCCAGGCGTTTGACGCCCACGGCCAGCTCATCGATCGGGACAGCCGGGGCAAGCCAGCCGTCACCGTCGGCCACCATCCGGTCGAATGTGGTGGGGCCCCAGCCGCCGATCCACACCGGTGGATGTGGTCGCTGCACCGGCTTCGGCCACTGGAACACCGGATTGAAATCGACGAACCGCCCATGAAACTCCGCTCGCTCCTGGGTCCACAGCACCTTGACCGCGCCGAGCCGCTCTCGCAGAAGTGCCACCCGGGTCGTCGGATCGGTGCCGTGATTGCGTATCTCCTCGCGCAGCCAGCCAGCGCCGGCTCCCAACTCGAAGCGACCGTCACTGATGAGGTCGACGCTGGCGGTCTCCTTCGCCAACGTGATCGGGTCACGCTGTACCACCAGCGCGATCGCGGTACCCAGCCGCAGCCGGGTCGTCACGGTCGCCGCGGCCGTCAGACTGACGAACGGATCGAGATTGCGGTAGTACTCGCGTGGAATACCGTCCTCATCGGAATGCTGGGTCTCCCGGTGTACCGGAATGTGGGTGTGTTCGGGGACGAACAGCGACTCGAATCCCCGTTCCTCGATCGCATTTGCGAGCAACGCCGGCCTGAGCTGGTCGTCCGTGACCGCAGTGAAGATCCCGAAATCCATGCGGGAAGCGTAAAGTCTGACACTGGTGTAAGGGTCAAGCGCGCGGACCGGAGGTGGTGCCAGGTGCTGATCGGTGAGCTGGCAGGAGCTACGGATGCGAGCGTGCGGTCGCTGCGGCACTACGAGCGGCACGGCCTGCTCGTCGCCGAGCGGGGCGCGAACGGCTACCGTCAGTTCCCGGACTCGGCGGTGGAGACGGTGGCGAGAATCCGCGTGCTGCTGGCGGCGGGACTGTCGGTGGCGACGATCCGAGAAGTGCTGCCCTGCACCCTGGATGCGACGCCGAGGGTCGTTCCATGTGCGGAGCTGGTCGCAAGACTTCGTGGCGAACTCGCTCGCCTGGATCGACAGACCGATCAGCTTGATCGTGCCCGCGCCCTGCTCTCCCGCATGCTTGCGGCCTGAGGTCGGTGCTCTCCACCGCGCCGGGGTCGTCACCCGTCCGCTCGTAGACGGCCACCGAGGCCCGCTCGCGTTGGCCCGCAGGAAGGCGCTGCTGTCTGTGACCGCCGGCGGCCCGGAATCGCACTACACCGCGCGGGATCAACGGCCCCATCGACGATCTACTGTTCTCGATCGGCACGGCATCCTCTACTACCCGGGCATCGAGAGATACTGCCGCCGTTCGTGCTGTACGGCACCCGGGCGTGGGCGTCCACCCCTCGACATCGAGCCGAAGATTACCTCGCCGTCCTCGAAGGCGATCTCGATCCCGGAGATCCGCGGCGACCTGTCGGTGTGCAGGGTGGGCCGACCATGATCCGCAAGTTTCTGGCCGCGGACCTGATAGACCACCTGCATGTCGCCGTCGTTCCGACCGTCCTCGGCCGAGGGACGCGGATGTGGGAAGGCCTGGAGGGACTCGAGAAGCGTTTCATGCGCCGGCCGAGCCGAATCCCGTTCTGCTCCGGCACGTCCATGGTGATCGCATAGCCGTGTTTCGGGCCATCGCTGAGTGACAGCAGGACGAGCACGCACGTGAGTCAGCTCGCCGAGGCGGAGGAACTGCTGACGAACGATGCGTTGGCGCTGCTGATCGGGGTGGTGCGATGCCGTCGTACGACCGGTGGCCGGCGGAGTTCCCGCCGCGGCGGCCGCGGTGCTGGCCGCCGCGGAGCGGGTGGGCGCCGACTACGTCCTGCTTGGCAACATGTATGGCTATGGGCTCGTCGGTGGTCCGGTGACCGAGGATCGTCCGATGGCGCCCAGCTCGGTGAAGGGCCGGGTGCGGGTGCGGATGTGGGAGGATGCGCGGGCGGCGTACGAGGCGGGACGGGTTCGGGTGACCGAGGTACGCGCCAGCGACTTCCTGGGTTTCGACGCGGTCTCGCTGTTCGTGGCGCCGGAAGTGTTGGCCGGTACGCCGGTCGCCTATCCGGTGGATCTCGATGTCCCGCATTCCTGGAGCTATGTGGGTGATGTGGCGCGGGTGCTGGTGGCCGCGGCCCTGCATGAGTGGTCCTGGCGCCGGGCCTGGCATGTGCCGTCGACCTCGGAGCTGTCGGTCCGGCTGCCTGGCCGTGGCGGCGGGCGTGCCGAGGCCCGCGTTGTCACCGCTGACCGTGGCGGAGCTGGAGCGGTTGGGACGGGCTGACTCGGTGGTGGCGGAGATCGTGGAGATGTTCTACCTGTTCGATCGGCCGATGCTGCTCGACACCGCGGTCACCCGTGCGGCGCTGGGTGTCGAGGCCACGCCGCTGGACATCGTGCTCGAGGAGATGGCCGTTTCCCCAGGGCCGTCCGTACCCTGACCAAGCGAATCAGGACATCGGCGCTGGCGCGGGGTCGACCATGGTGTCCCGTGCGCCCATCGACCGTCCGGACCCCGACACGGTTACGGTGATGTCGTGGGACTGCATCTGAGCCAGATCGACGAAGCGGACGAGCTGCTGACGAACGACCCGTTGGCGCTGCTGATCGGGATGGTGCTGGACCAGCAGATCCCGTTGGAGCGGGCGTTCGCTGCGCCGTTTGAACTGACGCGGCGGCTTGGTCGTTCGTTGGACGCGGCGGACCTCGCGGGGATGGATCCGGACGAGCTGGCGGCGGTCTTCTCCATCCAGCCGGCGTTGCACCGTTTCCCGGCGGCGATGGCGCAGCGGACCCAGAAGCTCTGCCGGATCGTCATCGACAGCTACGACGGCGACGCCGCGCGGGTGTGGACGGCTGCCGCGGATGGCAAGGATCTGCTGAAGCGGGTCGCTGCGCTGCCCGGTTTTGGGATCCAGAAAGCGAAGATCTTCGTGGCGCTGCTCGGCAAGCAGCTTGGCGTCGAGGCGCCGGGCTGGCAGGAGGCCACCGCTCCGTTCGGTGAGGTCGGGAGCTACCTCTCGGTGGCCGACATCGTCGACCAGCAGAGCCGGGACAAGGTCCGTGAGTACAAGAAGCAGATGAAGGCTGCGGCGAAGGCTGTAATGGCCTGACCTGCAGGTTTGTGAGCGAACTCCTCATCCTGCCCGCACGACGTCCACTGGATGCCAGGGTCGCGCGTCTGCGTCGGGCGCTGTGTTGACTCGCTGTAGTCGTTGTCTGGTGCTCGTTCGCCCGTGTGAGTAGATGTGTGACACTGTAAGTTGTGGTGGACGGCCTTTGGTGGGACCAGGGGGACGCGGAGTACATCCGACATCGGTCTGATCGTTATCCCGGCGCGACCGACATCGAACCTGAGTGGACCTTGGAAGCGGTGAAGGATCCGCGGAGGATCGTTCACGACCCGGACCCGAGGAGCAGGATGGGTGCGGCTCGCCTGATCGGGTACTCGCGCAGTGCCGGGTTCGTGCTGACCGTGATCGTTGATCCGATCGACGAGGCTGGGATCACCGCGTGGAAGACCCGCGGAAGCGATCTTCGGGACTACCTGGAAGGGGAGAGCGGCGGTGACTGATTCGTCCAGGCGTGCCCGGCGTGACGCGATCCGAGCCGAGTACGCGGCCGAGGAGGCCGAGGCTGCCGAAGCGGAGGCCGTGGAAGCCGAGCAGGCCGTCGTGTCCGTGCGGGTTCCCGCGTCGTTGGCGGAGGCTCTCAAGGCCCGTGCAGCCGCCGAGCACCTGCCGACCTCGGCTCTGGTCCGGCGCATCCTCGCCCGGGCGGTGCAGAGCCCCGAGGCTCCTGTCGTGAGCGTGGAGCAGGTCGAAGAGATTGTGCGCAGGGTCCTCCGCGAATCAGCGTGACCTGCAATCTGCAAACAGTCCGCAGGAGGGCGGAAAACGGCCCACACCAGTGGCAACTACTGGAAGCGAGAACCGCAGGTCAACCGGTCTGTCGACCGGATAGGTGCAGGTCGGAGGGCTACATCGTGGCACGAAGCAGATGAAGGCCGCTGCTAAGGTATCTGCCGTCTGACCTACCGTTTCGCCGCTTCAGCGGCCGGCTGCGAGAGAGTCCGCGACCCGCACCAGCCGGCTGGTGAAGTCGTCGATGGTCGCGGGGCGCAGCTTGTGGTCTTGGGTGCTGAGCAGTTCGTGTCCGTGTGCGCTCCACAGCGGGACCGCGTCGTCGCAGTGTGCCCGCAGGAGGGCGGCTGGGAGCTGGAAACTCCCGGCGGGACCGGCCGCCGTCTCGACCTTGAACCTGCGGTCGAACTGGTCGTCGCCGGTCTCGCGACCGCTGGACAAGCCGACCGAACGGGCGGCCCGTGATCCCAGGCCTCTGGGTTCCACGGCGATCTGGGGGACGGGTCGAGGCAGTCGGACCACGTGGACGGTGAGGTCGTGGGTGACGGTCTTGGTTTCCCAACGTGTCTCCCACTTCGTCTGGTACTGCTTGCCGACCATGACCTGACGGGCGTGTTGGACGGCTTGCTGGTGTTGGGTCTGCCACCAGTAGTGGGCGACAGTCACCGGATACGTGTGGGCGACGCCGGTGACGGTGCCCTCCACTTCGAGTCGTACGCCGCTGCGTACCCCCTTGGGAAGTCGGCTGGCCCACGCCCCGCCGCCGCCTTCACGGAACCGCCAACCGCGCGCGGCCGCCCATTCGGCCACCGTGCGGGAGTAACGCCGTTCCACCGCGCGGTTCAGCGCGACGACGACAGCGATCACGACCACGGCTGCGACGACTGCCAACACGATCAACGGCGCCGGGTCGGTGCTGCTCTCCATTGATTACCTCCGATGTCCCGGGAGTGGCGCGTGGCCGTGACGTACGACCTGATTCCCGGACACGTGCCGTGCCGGTCACGATTCAAACGGGCAGTACCGAAAGCTGGTCGATCTGGATCCAGCCGTCCCGTCCCAGCCCCCAGAATCCGCAGAAGACCGTGACCGACGTGCGGTTCTCTGGGTTGAAGGGTTGGATGATCTCCTGGTACTGGCCGGCCGGGCTAGGCCCGAAGTGCTGCTCGGCCGGCGGCCACAGGCCCGACATCCGCACTCCGAAAAAAGCGGTGTTCACGTCGGCGCCCACGCCGTGACCGGAGGTGCGGATCCATCCCCGCAGGACGTAGTTCTGGTTCGGAGTCACTGGGATGGTCTGGAGGACCGCGTTCCAGTTTTGGCTGGACGTGCGAATCCAGGCGTTGTTGTGATTGTCGAACCCGGGGTTCCTGGCCAGCCCAAGATTGACGTCCACGCCCTTTGCATCGGGACCTTCGGTGGTCCAGGGTGCTCCGATACGAGAGCCCTGCCACTCGAAGCCGCTGTCCAGTAGGCCGTCGATCCGGACGTCCCGTGAGCTGTTGGCTCCGGTGAAGCGGAAAGGTGCGGCCGGATATGCCTGGCGGAGGGTCCGCGGCGCGCCGTTAGGTATTTGGTACTGGACTGTCACCGAGTCGAGATTCCAGTTGTCGGGGCTCTGGAACGGGTTGCCCGCCCGCGTCGCCACGCCCAGGCTGACGGTGGTGATGTCCTCGGCCAGAATACCGGCGCCGAAGTGTTTCACCAGATCGACGCCGACTGTGTGACGACTGTTGTTCGACCAGTTCGAGCTGAGGTTGACATTGCTGATGGAGCGAAGGCTGTGGGCCCGAGTGTCGATCGAGATGTTGAGGTCGCTTCCGCCGCCCCTCAGGTCGTCACCACCAGTGTCAAAGGTGAGGAGCAAGCACGGTGCCACGGTCGTGCAGTCGTTGAACTCACTCGGGCCGCCCGCCGTGCTGGCGGGGGCGAAGCCGACAACGACAACGGCCGTCGCCGCGAGCAGCGACGCGAGCCGTCTGAGGTCGGGCATTGAGAAGCCTCCTGTGGTCTGGTGAACGGGTGCCGCCCACTGCTGGTGACCGTCGGATATCCGGGCAGTGCGGCGAGCCGGCGACGTGATCTCGCCGTCCACCAGAAGCCTCCGGACGCCGGTTGCAGGCGGGTTGTACGGCGGTGGCGGCCCAGTTGCAGGGTCCGGCAGGCCGGGACGTCAGCTTGATTCGGTGCGCGCCGTGATTCAGCGCACCGGCGACTTGTCTGGCCGGCTGTTGCCTGGGTTCTCGGGTGGTTGGTCGGCGGACGACCGGGTGTGGCTGAGAGGATGTCGATGCACGCCACGGAGCGCGGCTGACCGCGTCGCCTGTCGCGGGGTGAAGGAGCGCGTCGGCGGGGAGGAGACAGCTGCGGATGGCCCGGGAGGATGCCGACGCGCCGGCAGGGCGGACCGGGCGGACCGGGCGGGCTACGGAGCCGGGCGCGCTGGACGGTTCTGGCGTTCGGGATCCGTCGGATGCTTCAGGCGGGTCGGATGCTTCAGATGGGTCGGATTGGTCGGGCGGGTTGACGGTCGTGCCGCGCCAACCCGCCCCAGACGCCGGCAGTGTCGCTTTCCCCGGTCTGTGGTTCGGCGTGCTCGGGCCATTGGAGGTGCGTAGCGACGGTCGCCCACTGGCGCTGCGGGGGTCGCGAGAACGTGCGCTGCTGGGCCTGTTGCTGGCGGAACGTAATCGGGCTGTTTCGGTCTCGCGGCTGGTGGACGGAATTTGGGGGGCGGTGCCGCCGCCGACGGCCGAAAAGACGCTGCAGAGCCATATTTCCCGGTTGCGTCGTCTCCTGGAGCCGGAACGCCCGCCAGCGGGTTGGACAGTGCTGGTGACGGTGCCTACCGGGTACAGCCTGCGGGCCGACTCGACTGCCCTTGACGCGGCATTGTTTGAACAACTCGCGGAACAGGCGCGGCGGGCTTTTGCGGCCGGTGCTCCTGAACTTGCCCGCGCTCGGTTCCGGCGGGCGCTGGGATTGTGGCGGGGGGACGCGTACGAGGATCTGCTCGACCTCGAGTTCGCGGCGGCCGAAAGGGACCGGCTTGTCGAACTGCGGCTGGCCGCGGTAGCGGATCAGATCGACGCCGAGTTCGCGCTCGGCCGGTCGGCGGCAGTATTCGGTGAGTTGCAGCGGTTGGTTGCCGCCCATCCGTTGCGGGAGCGATTCCGTAGCCAGCTGATGATCGCGCTGTACGAATCGGGCCGCCAGGCCGACGCGCTGGAGGCCTACCGGTCGGCGCGGGCCCGGCTGGTGGCGGAGATCGGCGTGGAGCCGGGCCGGCAGCTTCGAGCGTTGAACGCGGCCATTCTCGAGGAGCAGCCCAGCCTGCTCCCGGACATCGTGCAACCGCAGCGCCTTCCGGCGGCGCTGGATGTCGATCGCCGTGCATTGATCGGTCGGGACGTGGAGATGCGCTGGCTCGAGCGCGTCTGGGACTGCGTCCTCGACGACCGCGGTGAGGTGGTCGTCGTCCGCGGCGAGCCAGGAATGGGTGTCCGCCGCCTCGTCGCCGAGTTCGCCCGCCGGGTCGCGGGCCGGGGTGCCGCGGTCGTCCTCGGACCGATCGACACCGGGACTCTGACGGGGATCGCGCAGGAGCGCCCCGTGCTCATGGTCGTCGACGTCGACGTCGACCAGCCGGACACCAGCCCGGGCTGGGCTGCGGTGCAGGCCTCCGCGATCGCGCGCCTGCCGGTGCTCGTTGTCGTCACCGCCCGACCCGGCGACGGCCCGCCGGAGGTACGGCCCGGCGGGTTCGACGTCGGCGCGCAGTCGGTCCTGCAACTCGGCCCGCTCGGGCCGGCTCAGGTCACCGAGATAGTGGCTGGCTACGTCGGTGCAGGCGAGGTGCCGGCCGCGACCGCGGCTGTGATCGAATCCTCCGGCGGCGTCCCGGCCCGGGTGCACGAGGATGCGGCCGACTGGGCGGCCGTCCGAGCCGGCGAACGGGTCGGTCAGCGGGCGACGCGGGTCGCGACCGATCGATACGACCTGGCCGAGTCGGAACGCGCGATGGTGTCTGACGTGCTCGACCTGCAGCGGGTCAGGCGTCGTCGTGGCGTCGCCGGTCCAGCCGGATCCGTCGGCGGCGCAGGAGCCTCGGGTGGCCCGAGCGCGTCGGGCAGCTCAGCTGGCGGCGCCGGCTCGGGTGATGCGGCCGACTCCGCCGCTCCGGTCGGCGCGCCGGGGACGGTCGTCTGCCCGTACAAGGGGCTGGCGCGTTTTGACGAGCAGGACGCTGCCTATTTCTTCGGCCGGGAGCGGCTGATCGCGCAGCTCGTGACCCGCTGCGTCGCGGCACCGCTGCTGGCGGTGGTGGGTGCGTCGGGAAGCGGGAAATCGTCGGTCGTGCGCGCGGGACTGGTGCCGGCGATCCGCTCCGGCGTACTGCCGGGAAGCGACCGATGGCGGATCCGGCTGCTGCGGGCCGGCACCGTCGAGGCGACCTCGCTGGACGTCGACATCGACCTCGATGGCGCCGGCGCCGGCGCCGGTGGCAACGAGCTGCTCATTCTGGATCAGTTCGAGGAAGTGTTCACCACACGGTCGCAGGACAGCCAGACCCGTTTGATCGACCAGCTGGTCGACACGCTGGAACGGGGCGACGGCCGGCTGCGCGTCGTTCTCACCGTGCGGGCCGACTACTACGGCCGGTTCGCCGCCCACCCGACGCTCGCCCGCCTGGTCGCTGACAACAGCGTGCTCGTCGGTCCGATGGCCGTCGACGAGTTGCGGCGCGCGATCGAGGAACCCGCGCTGGTCGCCGGGCTGGAACTCGAGGAGGGGCTCACGGCGGCGGTACTGGCCGACGCCCGTCAGGAGCCCGGCGTGTTGCCGCTGTTGTCGACGGCGCTGCTGGCGACTTGGGAAGGGCGCGACGGCCGGACGTTGCGCGTAGCCACCTACCGTGAGGCCGGCGGTGTGGCCGGAACGCTGACCAGGCTTGCCGACGGTATGTACGAGAGCCTCGACGCCGCTGGTCAGGCGATCGTGCGGCAGCTGTTTCTGCGCCTCGCGACGCTGGGCGAGGACGGCGACGATCTGCGGCGTCGCGCGCCACGCTCCGAGCTGGTAGGCAGCGCGCCGGTCGAGGCCGTTCTCACGGTGCTGATCGCGCGACGGCTGGTCATCGCCGCGGACGACACGGTCGAGGTCGCGCACGAGGCGTTGCTACGGGAGTGGCCCCGGCTGCGGGGTTGGCTCGAGACAGACCGCGACGGCCGCCGGGTGCATCGCGAACTGAGCGGGGCAGCCGTGGCGTGGGACGCCGGCGGGCGGAACCCGGCCGACCTTTACGGCGGTCCCCGGCTGGCCGCCGCACAGGACTGGGCCGCGGCCCACCCACGCGACGCCAATCCCCTGGAGGAGGAGTTCCTCGCGGCCGCTGGTGCCGCCCGGGATCGGGCGGCACAGGTCGCTCGACGGACCACGCAGTGGCTGCGGACGCTCGCCGCCGGGTTGGCCGTGCTCCTGGTGGTCGCGCTGATCGCGACAGGGGTGGCCGTCGGGCAGCGGCACAGGGCCACGCTGCAGGCCGATCGGGCACACAGCGAAGCGGAGCTGGCGCGGGCGAGCCGGCTCGCGGCGGTCACCCGCACCCTTGGCCCCGACCAGATCGACCTCGCACTGCTGCTGGGCGTCGAGAGCTACCGGCAACAGCCCACAGTCGAGACCGAGGGAAATCTCGAGACCGCGCTCGTCCACACCCCGCCCGGCCTCACTCAGTTGATCCGTTTCAGATCGCCGAGTTTCTACCCGTCGGTGAGCCCGGACGGACGACTGCTGGCCTCGCCCGGCCAGGACGGCACGGTCGACCTGTGGGATCTGCGGGCCGGCCGGCTGCTGCGCACGTTCACCTGGCCCACCGCACGCCAGGTCGCCATGTTCAGCTCGGACGGGAAGCTGCTCGTCGCCGGGGGGAACGACGGGACCGTCGTCGTCTGGGACGCCGTCACCGGACGGCAGGTCGGGGCACCGGTCAAGGTCGCCGGCGGCTTCGTGTACGGCGAGTTCGACCCCACTGACCCATCTCGCCTTTTCGCTGTCAGCGACACCGGCGAGGTCGCCATCTGGGACCGGGCCATCCCGGACCGGCCGGTGCGGCTCGGGCCGCCGCTGCGGTTCACGCCGCGGGCCGGCGCGCTCCCGGTGGCGGTCGTCAGCGCTGACGGCCGTCGCCTGGCGGCCGGGACGTCGTCCCCCGACAGCTCGACGCGGGTGTGGGACCTGGGCTCCCGCACCGTGATACGGGACCTTCCCGGCCTCACCGGATCCTTCAGCCCGGACGGCCGATCGCTGGCTACCGCGTCCGACGGTCGGGTCGAGGTGTGGGACGTCTCCTCCGGAGACCGGCGGGGCGTGCCGCTGACGGGACTGACCGGAGCGTTGCCGGGAATCCTCTTCAGCCCGGACGGGCAGCTCGTGGCCGCCGGCGACGGAGGCAACGTTGTCCGGGTGTTCGACCTGGCCTCGGGACTGCAGATCGGCGCTTCCCTCGCCCTGCACACCGGTGGTCCGGCGCTCCCCACCGCCTTTCTTCCCGACGGTCGGGTCGTCACCAGTGGGCCGCACGAGGCCGCGGTCTGGCAGGTGGGTCGCACGACGCCGCCGATCGGCCTGGTGCTCGGAGGCCATCAGGGTCTGACGTTCGGCACGTTCGTCCCGGGTGGCCAGGAGGTCGTCACCCGCGGCATCTCCGACAGTGGGCTACGGCGATGGGACGCGGGCACCGGAAGCGAACTCGGCCGGCTGCTCGACGGTCGGGTCCAGGCACCCGTGACGTTCAGCCCCGACGGCCGTCTGCTCGCCACGGCCGGTGCCGACGACAACCAGCTCGCGCTGTGGGACGCGCGTACCGGCGAACGACTCGCCGGACTCGACGGGACCCGCGGCGGACGACGCAGCTACGCGGACTGGAGCCCGGCCGGAGACCGGATCGTGACCGGCGCCGACGGGTCGGTGCGGATCTGGGACGTCAGCGACCCCCGCCATCCGACATCGGTCGAGCAGCTGGACCCGGACGGCGAGCCCCATCCGGGCACCCCGGACAGCCAGTGGCCGGTTTTCAGCCATGACGGGCAGTGGATCGCGGTCCATGACTTTCCGGGTCACACGATGACGGTGTTCGACGCGGCGTCAGGTCGCAAACAGTGGTCGACATCGGCGCCCGTGGCGGACCTGGCGGGAATCGCCTTCGCGCCGGACGACAGGACTCTCGCGATCAGCTACGGCGCCCGGGTCGGTGGTCGAGTCTCGTTCCACGACACCGGGACCGGGCACGTGGAGCGGACCCTGCAGATCCCGAGTGGGGGCGGAATCGAGTTCCTCCGGGGTGGCAGTGTCGTGATGACAACGGGCGATTCGGCTGGTAGCAGCGCTGCGCAGTTGTGGGACGCGGCCACCTTCGCACCGATCGGGGAGCCGCTGCCGCAACCCGAACCGGGCGCGTACTTCATCTCCCGTGACGCCGAGGGCACCCGAGCGGTGGCTGGCTCGCAGAACTCGTTCGCGGTGATCTGGGACGTCGACACCGCACGGTGGCAGACGGTCGCCTGCGGAATCGCCGGACGCAACCTCACCCGGGCGGAATGGGATCAGTACTTTCCCAACCGGCCGTACAGGCAGACCTGTCCGCAGTGGCCGGCGGGCTCATGACGGGACGGCGGGCGTCGCGCCGCGGGCAGGGCGGGGCAGTAGCTTGATGATCGCCTCGCGCACCGCCGGGACGATCTCTCGTGCCCACCTGCTCAGCGCGACGTCCGTCCCGGTCCCGTCGTCGACCGGAAAGCAGATGAAACCGGCGGCTCCGTGCTCCAGGACGGCCGATGTCAGCTCGTCCACCCACTGATCCACCGATCCGCCGAACCAGCGGCCGGAATCGTCACGGAAAGCGGGCAGCGGCGAGGCTGTGATGCGGCCCTGCACGTTGTAGATGGTCGCGACGTCCGCCGGGTTCCGGCCGGCCGCCGCGGCCGCCTCGTCGATGAGCGGGCGCGACTCGGCGAACCGTGAGCTGAGCCAGTCGGCGGCATGGCCGGGAATCCACCCGTCGGCCAGCCTTCCGGTGACGGCCAATGACTGTGAACCCACCGAGCCCGTCCAGATCGCGGGTGTCGGGGAGAGTGAGGGAACCAGATCGGTCACCCGGTGGAATTCGCCCTCGAAGGTCACCGGATCGCCGCCGCCGGTCAATGCCCGCACCAGGGTGATGGTTTCCGCCATGGCACGCACGGCCCGCGCCGGTGCCAGCGGTTCGACGCCCAGTTTCGCGATCTCCGACCAGAGTCCGCCCGCTCCGACCCCCAGGACGACCCGGCCGCCCGAGAGCGCGGACAACGCGCTGATCGTGCGCGCCAGCATCGGCGCGGGGCGGCTCGGAGTGTTGGTGACGTTCACCGCGCCGGTGATGGACGTCGTCCGGCCGAGGACGACGCCGAGCGCGGCGTACGCGTCCAGCCTGTCGGCCAGGTACGGATGGTCGGAAAGCGTGACCAGGTCGAGCCCGTCCCGGTCGGCCTGCGTCGCGTGCGCGAGCAAGGCGTCCACCTCGCCGACCCCGGTCTCGAGTCCGAATCCGAACAGCACGTCGCGGTCCTGCACGGCGTTCTCCCTTCCTGCGTTCTGCCTACGCTGGTCGCGGAGCGCGGGTGCCGCCCGCACCGGCGCGCCGGGTGACGATCGCCGGCAGCCGGGCGCTGCAGCGACTGTGGCGCGCCTCCCCGAGCACCATGGCAACCGGCGCGACGCCCACCAAGACCGCGCCGAGGCTGGTAGTAGCAGGGCCACGCTCCGGTGTTCGGCGGACGCCGGCTTCGCGGGCCAGCGTGGTCATTTCGCCGGGGTGCGGAAGCTGATGAACGGTTCGGCCCCAACCCGTCCGTCAGTGCCCGACCGTTTGCTTGAAGGGGTCGTGTTCGGCGAGAAACCGCTCCAGGCGGGCCTGGTCAACCCGGCTGATGACCGCGGACGCCTCCTGTTGGTCACGGACGCATTTGGCGAGCGTGAACGTGGACGTGATGATGTACAGCATGCCGAGCAGGAGAAAGCCGCGTATCCACGCATCCCCCGGGAGATGGGCGATCGCGTAGGTGACCGCGACCACCGAGATGCCGAAGGAAAGCGCGGCCTGCACCATGAACGCGGTCGTGGTCCTGGGGGTGAGGGGCTTGGAATGGGTCATGGGCCCAGTCTCGACTCGTTGGAGCCGGCTGGCCTGAGTAACCGTACTCATCTCGAACCTGGACTTTCTGCCACACTTGCCGGGTGCGGATGTCGCGAGGACCGGACCGGTTTCGCGCGGCGGAAGGTGTGCGTGGCGCGCTGTGGCGATCGCTCGCCGTCTTCCGCCTGGTGGCGGCGGCCTACGCCGTCGCGACGGTCGGGCTCGATCTGGGCCGGACGCCGCACCCGGGGCGTGGCCTCGCCTGGTTCGGTGTGCTGGCGGTCTGGTCGGTTGTCATGTCGTGGCTCGCGCCGGCGGCCGACGGCTGGCGGCCATGGCGGCGGTATGGCCTGGTCGTGGCCGATGTCGTGGTCTGTGTTGCCGTGATGCTGACGTGCGGTGTGGTGAGCCCGACCGGGTCCACGGACGTCCTGCCCGCGCTGTGGACGGCGAGCGGCGTGTTCAGCGCCGCGCTGGCCGGCGGAACCGCGGGCGGGGCCGCCGGCGGTTCGGCACTGGCCGTGGCCTCCTTCGTCGCCAGCGGTTCGGTGAGCGACTCCTCGGTCAGGCCGGCGGTCCTGTTCGTCGTGTCGGGAATCGTCGTCGGCTATCTGAGCCGGACTGCCATTCGCGCCGAGTCCGCGCTGGCCGACGTGCTGGCGGCGCGGGCCGGGGACGCCGAGCGGGAGCGTCTCGCCCGAGGCGTCCACGACAGCGTGCTCCAGGTTCTGTCGTTGATCGCGCGCGAGGCGCAGCGCGGTATGGCGGCGACCGACGTCGCCAGGCTCGCCGCCGCCCAGGAATCGGCGCTGCGTGATCTCCTACGTACCCCCGGAACCTCTCAGCCCGTCGAGCTGGGACGTCCGACCGGACGCGAGACGGGACCAGGCCGCAAGGACGCAGCAGGCCGCAGGGGTGCGGGCCGTGGGGGTGGATCGGCGCGGCTCGCCCGTCCCGAAGCGGATCTTGAGCCACTGCTGACGGGTCTGGCACGGATGTCACGTTCGACGACCGCGGTGGGACGGGTGATCCCGCCCGGCCCCGCCTTGTCCGGGATGATCTTCGGCCCGTCGGCCGAGGACATGCCGGCGGTCGTGACGGTCTCCACCCCGGGCGCGCCGGTACCGCTACCGGCAGATCACGCCGACGAGGTTGTCGCCGCCGTCCGAGCTGCGTTGAACAACGTGGCCACGCACGCCGGACCCGGAGCCTCGGCGTGGCTGCTGCTCGAGGACGACGGCGATTCGGTGACCGTGACCGTCCGCGACGACGGGATCGGCATCGAACCTGGACGGGCCGAGCAGGCTGCCGCGGAGGGCCGGCTCGGTCTCGCGGTCTCCGTTTGTGGACGGATCCGGGATCTCGGTGGCGACGTCGTCGTCACCGGCCGTCCCGGCCAGGGGACGGAGGTCGAGCTTCGTGTCCCGCGGTGACGATGACGACGGAGTCCCCGGGGTTGACGAGTCCAACGGGGCGCGTCGCGGCGGCCGCGTGGTCGTCGTGGACGACCATCCGCTGTGGCGCGAGGCGCTGAGCCGGGACATCGCCGAAGCGGGCTTCGCGGTCGTCGGTACCGCGGGCTCCGTCGCGCAGGCGCTGCGCGTGCTCGCGGCGACCCGGCCTGAGATCGTCGTCCTGGATCTGGGACTGCCCGATGGCTCGGGCGTCGAGGTGATACGTGCCCTGGTCGGCTCGGCCGAGTCTCCATATCCACTCACCGGTGCTCCGGCTTCAGTGCTCGTTGTGTCCGCTTCCGGGGAGCAGGCCGATGTGCTGGAAGCGGTCAAGGCCGGAGCTTCCGGGTACCTGCTCAAGTCGGCCCGTCCTGAGGAGCTTGTCGACGCGGTCCGTCGCACGGCACGGGGGGTCGCGGTCTTCACCGCCGGGCTGGCGGCGCTCGTCCTCGGCGAGAACTCCCGGGCGGCGCGGAACTCCGGCTCACGTTCGGGTCCCGGCTCGTCCACGGCTCCACGGCTGACGGCCCGGGAGGTCGAGGTGCTCAGACTGGTGGCGAAGGGCCTGTCCGCCCGGGATGCCGCCCGCCAGCTGGGTGTGTCGCACCGGACGGTCCAGAACCACGTTCACAACGTGCTCGGGAAGCTCCAACTCCGCAACCGCGTCGAGCTGACCCGCTTCGCCGTCCGGGAGGGCTACGACGACGCCTCCTGAACCATCAGTCCCTGAACTTCTGCCGTTCAGTCCTTGTATTGCATGATGGGCTTCGAATTCCAACGCCCTGTCTTCGAATCAACAGTCGAGCCGGGACATGCCGAGGCGCAGCGTCTCGGCGGACCTGTCAAGTTCGCCGCGATCACGCAGGCGCCAGTCCGCGTCCAGGCGGAAGCTGTCGCCGGTGAACCGCGGAAAAACGTGCAGGTGGACGTGGAAGACCTCCTGGAAGGCGGCCTCGCCGTCGGCGAGGAACAGGTTGACGCCTTCGCACCGCAGGCCTGATCGACGCAATGCGCGGCCGAGCCGGTGGGCGACCAGCCAGACCTGCGTGCCCACTCGCTCGTCGAGATCTTCCAGCCCCACGGCGTGTGCCTTCGGTATGACCAGGAGGTGCCCTGGTGTTACCGGCCGGTGATCCATGAAGGCCAGGGTGGTGTCGTCCTCATGGATGATGCTCGCGGCGGTTCCACGGTGGACAATCGCGCAGAACACGCATTCGCTGTCGTCCACCTGGCGTCCCACCTCTCTGTCTCCGGCCACGCACGCAGTGTGCCGCATACGCCTGCTTAGCTGTAACGAGTTGGGAAAGAAGTCCTGCGGGGGATAATCCTGAGCGGTCTCCAGGGTCCTCCAGAGCGGCGACTATGGTCGATGCGACGGCGCCTCGGCCCGACCTGGCAGGCGTCTCGCGAGCGAGTGGAGGAGCCCACGAATGCTGACCATCTCGCCCAGCCACCGCGATCTACTGGCGAAGCCCCGTACGGTCACCTTCGCCACGGTCGGTGCCGACGGGCAGCCCCAGGTCACCGCCATCTGGGCGATGCTCGACGGCGACGTCGTGCGCACATCGCTGACCAGGAGCAGGCAGAAGTACCGGAACCTGGTGGCGCATCCGAAGGCGACGCTGTTCGTCATTGATCCACAGAATCCCTTCCGGACCTTGGAGATCCGCGCCACCGCGGAGATCACCGATGATCCCGGCCTGGAGTTCCTAAGCCGCCTCCTCGGCCTCTACGGCAGTGATCTGGAGACCTTCGAGGGGCCCAGGGAGGACCGGGTCGTGATCACGCTCAATCCCACGCGGATCGTCGAGCTCGGGTAGCGCCGGCCGGTCGGACAGGCCTTCGGGACGGCTGTCAGGCAGCGGCCAGTTCGCACAGGCGGAGCACTGTCTTCCAGTTCCGGGTGGTACCCACGGTGCCGAGCTTCTTTTCGATGTAGACGTTGCTCAGCCTGGTTCGACCGTAGCCGTCCGGGCAGTGCAGGTAGACGTTCCGGCCGATGATCGCGGGGATGCCGCTTTCGCCCGCCGGGACGGTGAAGCGGTCGACCGCCGCCTCGCCTGGAACCTGGTCGAGGAACGTGACATGCAGTTTGGTGTAGTCCTCCTCCCGATCCAGGAAGGGGCTCGCCGCCACGATCTCGGTGAGTTCGGCGCCGGTGCGCAGCAGGATGGCGACGTCGACGTCGAGGTCCGAGATCATCTTCCGGCGGATGCCCGCGGCGACCTCCTGCGCGTCGCCGGCCTCCGGCGGCGCGGAGAAGACCACGTTGCCCGACTGCAGGTAGGTCTGGATGTCGCGGTTACCGAGGTCTTCGAAGATCCTCCGAAGGTCGGGCATGCGGACCTTGGCCTTCCCCGCGACGTTGATGCCCCGAAGCAGTGCCGCATACCTCACCGTGACCATCCTCAAGCTGCCGGGTGAGCCCTCGCCGGTGCCGGGCGACGCTACCGCGGACCGGGTCAGCCGGGCGTGGCGGCGGCGGTGCCCGAGTAGTCGGCCTCGCCGTTGGCGTTGCTCGATCGGACCTTGAACTCGTAGGTGTGGCCGTTGGTGAGCTGGGTGACGGTGCTGCAGGTGTCGGTGACGGGGTAGGGGACCCGGTACCAGCCTTCGCCGGTGGTGACGTCCCGGTGGTACATGACGTAGCCGGTGGCGTTCGGCGCGGGATTCCAGCAGACCCGGGCGGAGCCGTTCCCGGGGGCCGCGGTGAGCCCGGTGGCCGGCGGCGGGATCGTGCCGGCCGGTCGTGCCTGCACCGTCCCCGAGTAGTCGGCCTCGCCGTTGGCGTTGCTCGATCGGACCTTGAACTCGTAGGTGTGGCCGTTGGTGAGCTGGGT
>NZ_JALKFY010000007.1:120769-140179 GCF_023242985.1 Frankia sp. Mgl5
CCTTCGCCGGTGGTGACGTCCCGGTGGTACATGACGTAGCCGGTGGCGTTCGGCGCGGGATTCCAGCAGACCCGGGCTCGGCCGTCACCGGGCTCCGCGGTGAGTCCGGTGGCCGGCGGCGGGATCACCCGCTCGGCGGAACCGGCCTCGGGGCCGGCCGGGCCGGGACGCGACGCCGACGGGGTCGGAGGCTGCGCCGGCGGCTGAGTCGAGGTGAGTGGGGGAGATGGCGACGCCGAGCCGGGCCGCGACGTCCCGGGAGAACCCGGCGCGGACGCATCACCTCTCCCGGCAGGAGCGCGCTCCGGCGTGGCGGGGCTGTCCGAGAGGTCCGCGGCCGCGGTCGCCGTGCCAGGTGGGCCGCCCGCCGGGTGAGCCTGCGCCGCGTTGGTGTTCCCGGCGTCGACGGCGAACAGCGCGCCCGTCGCCGCGACGGCCAGCACCGCCACCGGCAGAGCGCACCAGCGGCGGAACCCGCGGCCCGCGTCACCGAAGAGAAGAGAACCGGCTCGCCGTATCCGGTCGCCGGTGAGGACGGCCAACCGAAACCGCAGGTTGTCGTTTCGCTGCGGGGGGTTCGGTTCCATGGACGCCTTTCCGACACCAGCCAGGCCTCGTGACGAAACGCGGTCATCGGAGATCCGGGCGATGGCCCCCACCAGCGCTGTCGGCCCGAGGTCCGAAAGCAGGGCACCGCGCGGGCGATCCGCCAGCGGTGATCCTACGACCGTTCACGCGGACAATCATCCGCCGGCGGCGCGATCCTCATCTTTGGTATCCGGATATCCGCCGCGCCCGGCCGCGTAGCTGGGACATGATGGAATCGGCCCACGGCGGCACCGAAGCACCGCCCACGGGCCGCGGAGCCTGAGCGAGCTGCGGGGTGTGAGCTGACTGGGGATGCTGTGGTTTCCGACCCGCACGGGACGATGGATCGTCTGGTCGCCGGCCGTTACCGACTCGCGGAGCGACTCGGCGCCGGCGCGTACGGGACGGTGTGGCGTGCGGTGGACGAGCTGCTCGACGTCAACGTCGCGGTCAAGGAGATACGGCTCCACGCCGCGGTGACCGACCCGGAGTCGAGCGGCCTGCTCGCGCGGGTGGTTCACGAGGCGAAGGTCGTCGCCCTGCTGCGCGACCACCCCAACGTGGTGACCGTCCTCGACGTCGTCCACGAGGGTGACCTGCCGTGGATCGTGATGGAGTGGGTCCCGTCGCGCTCGCTCGCGGAAGTCGTCGGGCAGCAGGGACCGCTTGCCCCCGGGGACGTCGCCCGGGTCGGCCTGGCGGTTCTGAACGCTCTCGTCGCGGCGCACGCGGCCGGAATCGTGCACCGGGATGTCAAGCCCGCGAACATTCTCCTGGGCGACGACGGCCGGATCGTTCTTGTCGACTTCGGCGTGGCCGTCCTGGAATCACATTCCACGGTCACTCAGAGCCCGCTCGGAACGCTCGCCTACATGGCGCCCGAGCGTTTCTCCGGAGCCCGCGCGATGCCGGCCAGCGACCTGTTCTCCCTCGGCGTCACTCTGTACACGGCGGCGGAGGGAGTCTCGCCGTTCGCCCGGGAGACCGAGGCCGGGACGGTGGCCGCCGTGCTCTCCCACGAACCGGAACCGCCCCGACGGGCAGGGCCACTCGGCCCGACGATCCTCTCCCTGCTCGACAAGGATCCCGGCGTCCGGCTGGGCGCGGAGGACGCGCACGAGGCGCTGGTCGCAGTGCTCGCGGCCCCCGCCGGTGCTGTTCCTTCTCCCGCACGCGGGACGGCGAGCCGCTCCGCCGTCGTCCTGCCCGTCGAACGTGCGCACCCCGCCCGACCCGCCGAGTCTGCCGACGCGCCGACGGGGCTGGCGGGGCCGACGGGGGAGGGCGGCACGGTCGAGTACGGGGAGTCACGTCTCGGGCGGGCCATCGGCGTCGGCCTGGCCGTGGGCTCCGCGGTCGGGGCGGCTGTCCCCTGGATGGTCCGGGGTTTCGTCGACCTGCCGGCCTGGGCGCTCGTACCGGCCGCGCTCTGGTCGGTCGTGTTCGCGGTCTGGACGGCTGCCCTGATTCCTCCGATCGCCCGGCCCGGCCTGTTGACCGTCGGCCCGGACGGGATCAGGTGCCGGCGGCTTCCCGACGATCTACGTCTGCCGTGGAGTGAGATCGCCGACGCGCGTGTTCACAACAACGCGCTGGAGATCGAACGTCGAGGGGGCCCCGGCCGGCCTGTGCGGATCTGCCGGCTGTGGGAGTTTCACGGCACCTCGGCGGGCGAGATCGAGGCGGTGCTGAGCGCCTGCCGCCGGGAGTCCCCGACGCGCTGACCAGGTACGAAGGGGGCAGCTCGGGCCGTCCGCGCGGGGGCGGGGCGACTTCCCGGGAAGCTCTGAGGATTCGCACAGCCGATTCTCAGGGTCCGGGCACATCGTCCGAGGCTATGAGCCTCACACTGGAACGGGAACCGGAGCCGGGACTGAAACCGGAACCGGGGGCGGTTCGTGGACGGTGGTCCGCGCCGGCCCGGCTGCCGGCACTCGGGGTGCGCGTCGGGCTGGTGACCTGGGGCGTCGTGGTCGTGGCCATGTGGTGGTTCGACACCTCGGCGTCGAGCCTCCACGGCGGCGGCCTGCTCCTGACGGGGCTCGGACGGGTCGCCGGGCTGCTGGCCGCCTACCTGATGCTGGTGCAGCTCCTGCTCATGGCGCGGGTGCCGGGGCTCGAACGCGCGGTCGGGTTCGATCGGCTGGCGGCCTGGCACCGCGGCCTGGGGACGAACGTCGTGCTGCTGATGGCCGTCCACATCCTGATGGTGGTGTGGGGGTATGGCCTGACCGCGCATCATCAGCCGCTGTCCGAACTGGTCACGGTGATCATGACCTACCCGGAGATGTGGAAGGCGACCGCGGGGGCGCTGCTGTTCGTCACCGTCGGAGTGGCCAGCGCCCGTGCGCTGCGGCGGCACGTCTCCTATGAGATCTGGTACCTGCTGCATCTGAGCGCCTACGTGGCTGTGCTCCTCGTGTACTCCCATCAGACGGCTACCGGCGCGGACTTCGTCGGGCATCCCGTCAACACGCTGCTGTGGCAGGGGATGTACGTCGCGGTGGCGGCCTGCCTGGTGATCTGGCGTCTGGTCCTGCCGATCGCGGCGGTCGTCCGGCATCGGATGACCGTGGAGCGGGTGGTCACCGAGGCGCCCGGTGTGGTCTCCGTGTGGATTCGTGGCCGTGACCTGGATCGTCTCGGCGCCCGGCCGGGGCAGTTCCTGCTCTGGCGGTTCGCCGCTCGCGGGCACGTCGTCACCGCCCACCCGTACTCGCTGTCCGCGCCGGCCCAGCCACACCGCCTGCGGATCACCGTGAAGGACGCGGGCGACCACTCCCGTGCGATCGCCCACCTGCGCCCGGGGACGCCGGTCATCGCGGAGGGACCGTTCGGGCATTTCACCGCGGAGCACGCCACCCGGGGCCGGGCGCTGCTCGTCGGGGGTGGCAGCGGCATCGCCCCGGTCCGCGCGCTCGCCGAGGATCTCGCCGGCCGCGGCGACGACGTCGTGGTGGTGCACCGCGCGAGCAGGGCGACCGACCTCGCGCTGCGGAGCGAGTTCGACGAGCTGGCCGATCACCGGCCGGCCGCCGGTTGGCCGACTGCCGATGGGCCGGCCGTCGGTCGGGTGGCGGTCCACCGTGTGGTCGGATCCCGGCGCGAGCTCGGCCACGATCCGCTGGCCGCCCGCTATCTCGCCGCCGCCGTGCCGGACGTCGCCGATCGGGACGTCTTCGTCTGCGGGCCCGCCGGCATGACGCTCGCGGTCGTCCGGGCCCTGCGCGAGCTCGGCCTGTCCGACGAGCAGATCCATACTGAGGAGTTCACGCTGAGATGAACGAGAACGCGGGTAGGCCCTACCGGGCACGTCTCGGCTTCGCCGCGCTGCTGGGGACGGTTGTCCTCGTCGTCGGGGCGAAGTCGGCGACGGGCATCGGCGCGCATCCCTCCGCCCTCGCCGTGGCGCCGGCGACGACCAGCACCAGCACGGGCGCCGACGCCGGCACCGGCACCGGCACCGGTTCCAGCTCCGGCTCCAGCTCCAGCTCCAGCACCGGCACCGGCACCGGCACCGGCTCGGGCACGGGCACGGGCACCAGCCCGGACACGGATACCGGCTCCGCGAGCGGGACCACGACACGGACGGTGACCGGCGACGCCGTCTACACCCGGTTCGGGTTCGTGCAGGTCCAGGTCGTCCTCACCGGCGACAAGATCACCAATGTGGTGCCGGTGCAGATCCCGGACCGAGAGCGGCGCGACCGGGAGATCAACGACCAGGCTGTGCCCCTGTTGCGCCAGGAGGTGCTCGACGCCCAGAGCGCTCAGATCGACGTCATCTCCGGTGCCTCCTACACCAGCCAGGGTTACGCCCAGTCCGTCCAGTCGGCCCTGGACGCCGCCGGTGTCTAGGGCCGGCGCCGGCCAGGGCCAGGACGCACGGCCGTCCCGGCCGGTGCAGCCCGCGCGGCCCTCGCGACCGGGGCGGAGCCATGCCGAACCGGTGATGGGCACCGTCGTCAGCATCGACGTCCGCTCGCCGCTCGGCGCGGCCGGCCTGGACGCGGCGATCGGCGCCGCTGTCCGCCTGCTGCACCGGGTCGACGAGGATTTCAGCACGTTCCGGCCGACGTCCTGGACGTCGCGGCTGCGCCGGGGCGAGATCGAGCTCGAGGACTGCCCGGATCACGTTCGCGAGGTGTACCGGGTGGCCGCCGAATGCCGTGACCAGACCGGCGGATGGTTCGATCCCGCCTGGCGCGGCGACGGCACGCTGGACCCGACCGGGCTGGTCAAGGGCTGGGCGGCCGACGCCGCGTCGGCGGTCCTGACCGCCGCGGGTGCCCCGAGCCACTGTGTCAGCGCCGCCGGTGACGTGCGGGTGCGGGGGACCTCGGGGTGGGCGCCGGGACGTCCATGGCGGATCGGGATCGCCGATCCGTTCGACCGGGCCAGGCTGGTCGCGGTGGTGGAGGGGACCGAGCTGGCCGTCGCGACCTCGGGGATCGCCGAGCGGGGCGCGCACGTCGTCGACCCCCGTAGCGGCGCCCCGGCGACGGGCCTCGCCTCGGTCACCCTCGTCGGCGCCGATGCCACGTTCGCGGACGCGTTCGCCACCGCCGCCCTCGCCGCCGGGCCGGACGCGCCGACTCTGCTCAGCCACCTCGGCCGCGAGGGATGGGAGTGGTTGACGGTCGACACCACCGGGCGGCTGGCGCACTCCGCCGGTTTTCCGGGCCAGGTCACCACGACCGCCGCCGGGCCGGTGGCCGCGACCGCGCCGAGGCCGGTCGTGGGAGCGGGCATCCCGAGTCCGGTCGTGGGAGCGGGCACGGCGAGACCGGCCGAGGGAGGGACCGCCCCGAGGCCGGCCGCCGGGCGTCCCGCCGGGGGATGACGCCGCCGGACGTCCCGCCGGGGGACGACACTGAGCGGATGGAGCGTCGCGTCCGGGTCCTCGTCGTCGACGACGAGGAGGCGATCACCGATCTCGTCGCCATGGCGCTGCGCTACGAGGGCTTCGACGTGAGCGCCGCGCACTCGGGGCAGGCGGCGCTCACGCGGGTCGCGCGGGAGCCTCCCGACCTGCTCGTGCTGGACGTCATGCTGCCCGACATCGACGGCTTCGCCGTGTGCCGGCGGCTGCGTGAGGCGGGCCGTGACGTGCCGACGCTGTTCCTGACAGCCCGCGACACCACCGAGGACAAGGTGCACGGGCTGACGCTCGGCGGCGACGACTACGTCACGAAGCCCTTCGCGGTCAGTGAGCTGGTCGCCCGGGTCCGGGCGATCCTGCGTCGCGCCGGGATCGCCGACGGTGCCCCGGAGCCGCTGCGCTTCGCCGATCTCGAGCTCGACCCGCAGACGCGCGAGGTGCGCCGGGCCGGGCACCTCGTCGAGCTGACCGCCACCGAGTACCGGCTGCTGCACTACCTGCTGGTCAACGCCCGCAAGGTGTTGACCAGGGCCCAACTCCTCGACCACGTCTGGGGGCACGACTTCGGCGGTGACGCCCGGGTCCTGGAGACCTACGTCAGCTATCTGCGCCGCAAGATCGACGGCGCCCCGCCGGCGCTGATCCACACGGTGCGCGGGGTTGGCTACGTGCTGCGCCTGCCGCGGTGAGACGTCCGGCCCCGCCCCGGCGCGTCCTGCACCGCGTCCTGCACCGGCGCGTCCTGCGTCGGCATCTCGTGTCCTCGCGGGTGGTCTCTTTGCGGGCACGGTTGCTGTTGGCCCTGGTCGGCCTGCTGGCGCTCGGCCTGGTGCTCGGCGCGTTCGGCACCCGGAACGCCGTCGAGTCGTACCTGCTCGGCCGGCTGGACCGGCAGGTGCGCGACGCCCACCCGGTGATGGAACAGACCCTGCTCGGCGGCGACACGGACCACATGCCGTACCACCACGACGCCGACGACCGGGCGCCGCGGTTCGGCACCGCGTTCCTCGTCGGCACCTACGGGGCGCTGTACGACAGCGCCGGCCGGCGGGTGGCCGAGACCAGCCCCGGCCCGAACGGCCCCGCGGCACCGACCCGGCGCCCGGCCGTCACCCAGAGCATGCTCGCCACCGCCCCGGTGCAGCCCGACCTGGCGACCGCCCCCCCGCGGACGGTCCCCGCCGAAGGCGGCGGGGACAGGTTCAGGCTGCTCGCCGAGCGCTTCGGTAACGGAGACGTGCTGGTCGTCGCGGTGCCCTTCGCCGAGATGGAGACCACTCTCGACAACGTCACCAGGATCGAGATCATCGCGAGCACGGCGATGCTGGTGGTGCTCGCCGTGCTGGCCTACGTCATCATCCGCCTCGGGCTGCGCCCGCTGACCCGCATCGAACAGACCGCCGGCATGATCGCGGACGGCGATCTCACGCGACGGGTCACCGACACGGACCGCCGCACCGAGGTGGGACGTCTCGGGCTGGCCTTCAACACGATGCTCACCGAGATCGAGGCGTCTTTCCGCGCCCGCGAGGCCTCCGAGCGGCGCCTGCGACGCTTCGTCGGGGACGCCAGCCACGAACTGCGCACCCCGCTGACGTCGATCCGCGGCTACGCCGAGATGTTCCGCAGGGGAGCGGCAAGCCGACCCGAGGACCTGGCGATGGTCATGCGGCGCATCGAGGAGGAGTCGGCCCGGATGAGCGAGCTGGTCGACGACCTGCTGCTGCTCGCCCGCCTCGACCACCAGCCCGACCTCGAGCGTGAACCCGTCGACCTGGCGGCCATGCTCCGTGACATCGCCGCCGACGCCCGCGCCGTCAGCCCGGGACGGACGATCGAGGTCGACGCCCCGCCGATCCTCGAGGTGACGGGGGACGAGGGACGCCTGCGCCAGGCCGTCGGGAACCTCGTCCGCAACGCGCTCGTCCACACCCCGCCCGAGGCGACGGTCTCCCTCACCGCCCGCGACGCCGACACGGCCGTGGACGCTGACGCCGACGCGGACGGCGACGCCGACGGCGGTGCGGCGGCCGGTGCGGCGGATGACGACCGGGAGGTCGTCATCTCGGTGATCGACCATGGGCCCGGAGTCCCCGCGGACGCCGTCGACCACGTCTTCGAGCGGTTCTACCGCGCCGACTCCGGCCGCTCCCGCGACGCCGGCGGGACGGGGCTGGGCCTGTCCATTGTCGAGGCCGTCGCCGCCGCGCACGGCGGACGGGCCGAGCACCGGCCGACACCGGGCGGCGGCGCCACGTTCCGGCTCGTCCTGCCCCGCCCCGATCCCTCTTCGTCATGAGCTGGATCGGCTCCGTTCACCGCGACCCGCCAGGCTGATCTCGGCGCGGCCGGCCGGGATCCGTCCGGCGGGCGGGATCCGTCCGGCGGACGGGACCTGCCGTGCTGGTGAGGTCTCTCGGAGCTCGTGGAGGACATGTGGTCACCTCGGCGGTCGTCATCACGGGAGCGGCATCCGGGATCGGGCGGGCGTGCGCGGAGCTGTTCGCCGCGCGGGGGTTCGGCGTGGTCGCCGTGGACGTCGACGAGGTCGGCCTGGCGGCGCTGACCCGAGCACAGTCGCGCGCCCCGCGGCCCGCCGTGGCCCCGGCGGATCCCCGGATCGTGGCGGATGCCGGTGCCGTGACGGGTGCGGATTCCTGGCCGGCGGGCGGGCCGGAGCCGCGGATCGTCCCGATGGTCGGGGACGTCTCGGTCGAGGAGACCGGGGCCGCCATGGCGGAGCTGGCGCTCGCGAGCTTCGGGCGGCTGGACGTCGCGGTGCTCAACGCCGGGATCGGCACGACGCTGCCGTGGGAGGCCCCGGGCGCGATCGACCGGCTGGACCGGATCCTCGCCGTCAACGTGCGGGGCGTCGCGATCGGGATCCGTTCGGTGGTCCCCGCGCTCCGGGCGGGCGGTGGCGGCTCAATCGTCGTGACCGCCTCCAGCGGCGGGTTGCAGAGCGAACCGGGGAACTGGGCGTACAACGCGTCCAAGGCGGCTGTGATCAACATGGTGCGGGCCGCGGCGCTCGACCACGCCGCCCAGAACATCCGGATCAACGCCGTCGCCCCCGGCCTGACCGAGACGGCGCTGACCGCGCGCCACCGCACCGACCCGGCGTCCACCGCGGCGGTGAGCCGCCGCATTCCGATGGGGCGCTGGGGGCAGCCGGGCGAGCTGGCCTCGGCCGTCTGGTTCCTGGCCTCCGCCGAGTCGTCCTACATCACCGGAACGACGCTGGTCGCCGACGGGGGCCTGACCGCGCACCACGGGGTCGTGCCTCTGCCGGCTCCGGAGGTCGCGCTGCCGACTCCGGAAATCTGACCCGGAACGGACGAAATTACGACTCGTCCGCATCAGGGGCCTGTCAACAGGTCTGGGTGGTGCCCGGACGAACGCCGGGACCATTTTCAACTTGATGCTCGTGCAACTTCTTCCCGCTTCGCGGGTCGAATTCCTGCGCCGAGGCGAGCACGTCACCCACTCTCCGTGCAATCGCTCTCGGCCATCGTGGCGGGGCGGTCACGGTGATGGGACGGTCCATTGAAGAGGAACGCGCCTGCGCGCGTGATACGCCGCCCACGGAGGATCTTCAAGGCTCCGATAGGAAATGTGGCGCTCGCCACAGAGCCTTGGCAATTGTTGGTCCGTTGTGTGTAACGTCTGCGCCGTGCTTTCGTTCAGGAAAGCGCGCACCGGGCGACACGCCGAATCCTGCCCCGCCCGGTGAACAACAAACCTCAGGGCGGGAGCGGGGGAACCAACCTTCGGGCGTCGATCACAGACGTCCTCGGGGTGAAGTCGCGTAGCGCGACCGGGTAATTCCCAGCCCGAACCCGACAGCTAACTTCGCAGGCGTGGGGAGGGGCATCACTTTGTCCGTTATGGCTTCGCGTGCTCGTAAGACCAGTCGTTCCATCCGCCGCGGCCGTGCGCTGCTTGTAGCACCGCTCCTCGCCGCCACGATCGGCGGCGGAATCGCGATGTCACAGCCCGCCAGTGCCGCGGGTCGGCCGGACGCACACCGCTTCCTGAGCGCAGTTGTGCCCTGCGAGTCCGGCGGTAACCCCCACGCGGTCAACTCGATCGGCGCGGGCGGCCTGTTCCAGTTCCTGCCGGGCACCTGGCACGGCGTCGGTGGGCAGGGTCTCCCGCAGAACGCGAGCGCCGCCGAGCAGTGGAAGCGCGCGCACATCCTGTACGCGCAGCAGGGAACCAGCCCGTGGTACGCCTCGAAGAGCTGCTGGGGCCCCAAGCTCTGACCCAGCCCCCAGGCTCTGACGCGGCCCGTCGAATGGATCTGACGCGGCCCGTCGAATGGAGCAGACAGGTGACGGACCAGCCTGGCTGAGCCTTGACTGAGCGCGACAGATGGTCCGCGGAACGCGATCGGTGGCCCGGGTGTCGACACTGACACCCGGGCCACCGGTGTTTCGGTGCCACCGGCCGCGTCGCACGAGCACGAGGAAGAACGAGCGCGAGGAAAAGAGACCTGCCGTACGCTGAACAGTCGTCCGCCCGCGCACCTGCGGCCGAGTTGGCGGCGGCCGGAGAGGTGGGTTGTCGATGGCCGAGCCGACCAGTCGCCGCAGGTTCGCCGTTCTCGCGATCTGCTGCATGAGTCTGCTGATCGTGGGGCTGGACGGCACCATCGTGAACGTGGCCCTGCCCGCACTGCGCCGGGATCTGGGTGCGTCGCCCGCGGGCCTGCAATGGACGATCGACAGCTACACCCTCGTCCTGGCCAGCCTGCTCATGCTCGGTGGTTCCACCGGCGACCGGCTCGGCCGCCGCCGGATCTTCCAGACCGGACTGGCCCTGTTCACCGCAGGCTCGCTGCTGTGCAGCCTCGCGCCCGGGCTCGGCTGGCTGGTGGCCTTCCGAATGGTGCAGGCCGTCGGCGGTTCGATGCTGAACCCGGTTGCGATGTCCATCATCACCAACACGTTCACCGACCCGCGGGAACGGGCCCGCGCCATCGGTCTCTGGGGCGCGGTGATCGGGATCAGCATGGCACTCGGCCCGGTGCTCGGCGGCGTCCTCGTCGAGACGGTGAACTGGCGGGCGGTCTTCTGGATCAACATCCCGATCGGGCTCGCCGCGCTGGTGCTCACGCACCGCTTCGTCCCCGAGTCCCGCGCGCCGAGCCCACGCCGCCTGGACCCCGTCGGACAGCTCCTTGTGATCGCCGTCCTCGCGACCCTCACCTACTCGATCATCGAGGCGCCCGCGGCCGGCTGGACGTCCGCCGAAACGCTCGTCCTGCTCGCGGTGGCGGTCGCCGCGGCGGCGCTGCTGGTCGGCTACGAGTCGCGGCGCACCGAGCCGCTGCTGGACGTCCGCTTCTTCCGCAGCGCGCCCTTCTCCGGCGCGACGGCGATCGCGGTGTGCGCGTTCGGCGCTCTCGCCGGCTTCCTCTTCCTCAACACGATCTACCTGCAGGACGTCCGTGGCTACTCGGCGCTGCACGCCGGCCTGCTGACCCTGCCGATGGCGCTGGCCACCCTGGTGATCGCGCCCCTGTCCGGCCGGGCGGTGGGGCGCTTCGGCCCGCGTCCGTCGCTGCTCGCCGCGGGTGTCGCCCTGACCGCCGGCAGCGCGGCGATGACGGGCCTGTCCCCACAGACCTCCGTCACCACCCTGATGGTCGCCTACGTCCTCTTCGGGACGGGCTTCGGCCTGGTGAACGCGCCGATCACCAACACGGCGGTCTCCGGGATGCCGCTCGAGCAGGCCGGGGTCGCGGCGGCGGTCGCCTCGACGAGCCGTCAGGTCGGCCAGTCGCTGGGCGTGGCCGTGATCGGCTCCGTCGCGGCAGCGACCGCGACAGTCGGGGCCGTCGGGGCCGTCGGCGACGGCCCGGGAGTCGGGATCGACCCCACCAGCACGGCCGCCTGGTGGGCGGTGGTCGCGGCCTGCGCCGCCGTCCTCGCCCTGGGGTTCGTGACGACGGGCACCTGGGCCCGGCGCACCGCGGACCAGACCCGGTCCCGCCTCCTGACCACCCCCGCCCCCGGGCAGGCCGCCACCCCGCAGGAGAGGACCCGGCAGGTTGCCACCCCACCGGCCGCGACCCCACAGGCTGGGAACCAGCAGGCCGCCCACCCGGTGACCGCCGAACCGGAGCCCAGCCCCTGACCCGCCACCCGCCCAGCCCCTGACCCGCCACCCGCCCGGCCCCGCGCCCGTGCTCTGACGATCAGCCCGTGTTGCGGAGGCCGGCGGCTATTCCGTTGATGGTCAGCAGCAGGCCGCGGCGAAGCTGAGGGTCGGCGGTGTCACCGGCCGCCCTGGTGCGGGCCAGCAGGGAGACCTGCAACGCGTGCAGCGGGGCCAGGTAGGCGTCCCGGACCAGCAGCGTGTGGCGCAGCACCGGCGCGGTCTCGAGCAGGCCGGCCTGCCCGGTGACGGCCAGCACCTCCCGCACCGTCCGCTCGTGCTCGTCCCGGATGACGTCGAACAGCGCGGCCGTGGCCGGGTCGACCAGCGCCGAGACGTAGCGCTGGGCGATCGCGAGGTCCGACTTCGCCAGGGTCATCTGGACGTTGCCGAGGAACGTCCGGAAGAAATGCCACGAGCGGTACATCTCGGCCAGCTCCCCGCCCGCGCCGGCCTCGCGCGCCGCCGCCAGCCCGGAACCGACTCCGAACCAGCCGGGCAGGATGATCCGCGCCTGCGTCCAGCCGAACACCCAGGGGATGGCCCGCAGGTCCGCCAGCCCTCCGGAGCCGCCGGGCCGCCGCGAGGGGCGGGAGCCGATGTTGAGGTTGCCGAGCTCCTCCACCGGCGTGGCCGCCAGGAAGAACGGAACCAGGGCCGGGTCGGCGACGAGGGAGCGGTAGGCGTCCTTCGCCGCGTCCGCGACCGCCGTCATGGTCCCGTTCCAGCCGGCGAGCGCCTGTTCGGTGAGCCGGGAGGTGCGGTGCAGGACGGACGCCTCCACCACCGCCGACAGGGTGATCTCCAGGTTCTGTCGGGCCAGCTGCGGCAGGATGTACTTGTCCGAGATCACCTCGCCCTGTTCGGTGACCTTGATCGGCCCGTCCAGGGTGCCGAACGGCTGGGCGAGGATCGCCTCGCCGGAGGGGCCGCCGCCGCGGCCGACCGATCCGCCGCGGCCGTGGAAGAGCCGCAGCACGACCCCGTGCGCGCGGGCGGTGTCCCGCAGCTCACGCTGCGCCTTGTGGATCTCCCACTGGGACGCGGTGATGCCGGCGTCCTTGGATGAGTCCGAGTAGCCGAGCATGACCTCCTGGAGGTCACCGCGTGCCGCGACCAGCGCCCGGTAGGACGGGTCGGCGAGCAGCCGGTCGAGCAGCGTCCCCGCGGCGCGCAGCTCGGCGACGGTCTCGAACAGCGGCACGAACCCGATCCGTGCCCACGCGACCGCCGGCACCACGGGCCCGTGACGTTCCGTGCCGCTTCCCGGGCCGCTGGACGTCCCCGGTGGCCGGCCGAGGCCGACCAGACCGGCCTCGCGGGCGAGCACGGCGACGGCCAGGATGTCGTCGGCGTCGCGGGTCATCGAGACGATGTAGCTCTCGATGACGCCGTCGCCGTACTGGTCCAGCGCGTGGCGCACCATGGTGAGCAGCTCGAGGGTGCGCGCCACCCGCTCCGGCAGCGGCGGCGGGACGGCGCCGAGCAGCGGGCGGCGCCCCGCCAGCTCGGCCGACAGCAGTGCGAGCCGGGCCGGCCGGTCCAGGTCGCGGTAGGGGACGTCCAGCTCGGCAAGCTGGTCGTAGATCGCGCCGAGGGCGGCGTGGTGGGCGTCGGCGTGCTCGCGGATGTCGAGGGTGGCCAGGGAGAGGCCGACGGCGCTCGCCGTGCGGATCGCGCGCCGCAGCGGCCCGTTCGCGACGAGCTCGCCGTGGCTCGCGGCGAGAGAGACCCGCATGAGCTCCAGCTCGTCCACCAGGTCGGTGGGCCGCAGGTAGTCCTTGCCGGGGACGTGCGGTGCGCCGGCGGCCAGCCGGGCGCGGGTGCCGGCCAGCCGCGCCAGGATGTAGCTGCACTTGAGCCGGTACGGCTCCTCGGCGTTGAGCCGGATGAAGCGGTCGTACACCTCGGGCAGCGCGGCGCGGTCCGCGGCCAGCGCGGCGAGCAGGTCGTCGCTGACCTCCCCGACCACCCGGGTGGACGCCGTCAGTTCACGGACCAGCCGGTCGACGAGGGCGGTGAGCGCCCGGATGCCGAACTCGTACTGGAGGTTGAGGACCTCCAGAGTGACCTCTGGCGTGACGTTCGGATTCCCGTCCCGGTCGCCGCCGGCCCAGGAGCCGAAGGCCAGCGGACGGGCGGCCACCGGCAGCTCGACCCCGATCCGGGCGAACGCGGTGTCGAGCTCCTCCAGCAGGTCGGGCAGGACCTCGGCGGCGATCGAGGTCAGGTAGTACGCGGCCGAGCGCGCCTCGTCCGCCGGCTTCGGCCGCTCCACCCGCAGTTCGTCGGTCTGCCAGAGGACGTCCACCAGCTCGGCGAGACGACGGGCCAGCCGCTCGTCGTCGGCGCCGGGGCGGCGCGGGTCGTCGGTGGCGTCGAGCAGGTCGGCGATGCCGCGCAGCGTCTCCAGGACGGAACGGCGGCTGGCCTCGGTGGGGTGCGCGGTGAAGACCGGGCGCAGCTGCAGGCGCCGCATGACCTCGGCCGGCAGGCCCGGGTCGACGGCCCCCTCGTCCACCGCTTCGGCGATGCGGTCGGCGAGGTCGCGCAGCCGGCTGCGCGGGCGGTCGGAGATCTCCCGCGCCCGGTGCAGCTGCTCGGTGATGTTCGCGAGCTGGAAGTAGGCGGTGAACGCGCGGGCGAGCAGGATCGCCTGCCGCGCGTCGACGCTGTCGAGGACGGCGGCGAGCTCGGTGCCGCCGTCCTCGCCGCGGGCGAGCATTCGGACCCGTTCGACCAGCGCGAGCAGTTCCGGGCCCTCGTGGCGGGTGAGGGCCTCGCCGAGCAGCGCGCCGAGGCGGCGCACGCCGGCGCGGACGGCCGCGTGGCGCGCGTCGGAGGACACGCCGCCGGAGAAGCCGCCCGGGTCCTGAGCCTGCTGGTCCGGGCGTTCGTCCGCCGGGTTGTCGGTGCTCGCCGTCCCGGGGATGCCAGGTGTGGTTGTCACGCCGCCGCCTCCGGTGGGTTGGCGTCGCGGAAGAACTCTCCGCGACAGCGATCAGGTGAGGACGTGTCTGCGGGTGCGGGTGCGGGTGCAGGCTCTGCGAGTGCGGGGTCGGGGCTCGCTGTCCGGATCCGGCGACGGCGGTGTCGCCCGCGCCGGCGGGCGGGCTGCTGCCCTGCCGGCGCACCTGTCCAGTCTGCCGACTGTGTGCGCTTCTGTGACAACCGGGCCGCCGGGAGGCTCAGGTCTCGCGGGGAAGCTCAGGTGAGGAGCAGGATCACCGGGGTGAAGAACACCACCGCGGCGGTGAGGTAGGCGGTCCCGGGGAGCCAGATCGGGACGGCCGGCGGGTCGAGCAGCCGGGCGATCCGCGCGACGACCGGTGCCCGCACGCCCCCGTGGCGCGTCGGGTCGGTGCGGTCCATGGCCACCGCGGCGGCGACGGCCGCCAGCCGCCCCGCCCCGGCGACTCCGAGTACGGCGGGCGACTCCGGCGTGCTCGCCGTGGCCGGTCGGTGGCTGGGGAAACCCTGACCCGTCGCGCTCAGCGTCCCGGCGGGGACCGGCGCGCGGGTGACGCCGAGCCGGGCGAGCGCCCGGGCCAGGGTCCGCCCGCAGGTGCGCCGGGCGGCGGCGTCGTCCGCGAGCATCTCGACCAGCAGCGAGACGGCGGCCGTCGCCTCACGGGCCGGGCGCAGGAAGGGGAAGGTGCGCTCCCAGGCGACGAACGGCTGGATGACCAGGTCGTGCCGGCCGCTGACGTGTGCTTCTTCGTGCGCGAGGACGGCGTCCAGTTCCTCGGGGGTCAGCGTCCGCAGCAGGCCGGCGGAGACGACGACCCGCGCATGGCGCACCCCGGGGACGCAGTAGGCGACGGCGACGGGATGGTCCAGGATCCGCAGCCGGGTGCCGGCCCTGTCCCGGTGCTCGCACAGGCGGCACCCGGTGCCGTGCTCCCCGTGCTCCCCGGAGCTGCCGGAGTCACCCGGGTTGCCGGCGTCGCTGGGGCCACCGGGGTCGCCGGGGCCACCGGGGTCGTGCCCGCGGTGCCGGTGCCGGTGGCCGGCGAGGTCGACGAGGTGCCGGTGCCGGTGGCGCTCGCGCAGAGTCGCCGCCGTCGACATGGCCAGCACGCCGAACAGGCGTGCCGCCAGCGCCGCCGCGATGGCCAGCCCGACGAGGTTCGTCCGCCCGAGCCCGACCAGCGGCTCACCGGCGAGAAGGTTGGAGGCGTGGTCGGCGAGTGCCGACGGGATGCCCTGCGACAGCGGGGCCACAGTGAAGGCCGCGGCGGCGAGCAGGGCCGACACCCCACCCGCGAGACCTATCGCCTGCCACAGCACGATCGCCGCCCGCGGGCAGCGGTGCGGCCACCGCGCGGCGGCCAGCAGGCGCGGAACCGGCCAGGCCAGCGCGCCCGCGAACAGGGCGAGAAGGGCCGCGGTCGTCATGTCCCGGCAGACGCTACCGCTCGTCCACCGGGAGGTGCACCGGTCGCGGCTCGGCCGTGACTGACGATTCTTCGGACATGCTGGCCACGGTGGCCGCCGCGGTGCCGTCCGTGACGTCGGCGACGTCCGCCGGCCCCCCGACGGTGGTCGTGGCCGGACCGCCCGCCTCGCCGGGAGCGCCCGGCCCGGGTGCGGTGGCGGTCCCGTCGGTCGCCGCGTCGCCGGCCGGCTCGAGCGCGCGGCGCAGGATCTCGGCCTCCTCCGCGGAGACCGAGCCGACGAAGCGGACGAGCGCGGAACCCCGGTCGTCGGCGGTGCCCAGGGCCTCCAGCATCGCCTCGGCGACGACGGTCTCGCGGCTGTCGGTCGCCGCGTAGCGGTGGGCGCGGGCGGCCCGCTGGCGCCGGACGAAGCCCTTGCGCTCCAGCCGCTCCAGCACCGTCAGCACGGTGGTGTAGGCGAGGTCGCGCTCGTGGTGCAGGCGGGCCGCCACGTCGCGTGCTGTCAGCCAGTCGTCGGCCGACCACAGGACGTCCATGACAGACCGTTCCAGGTCACCCAGGCGTGCCATGGGACCGATCCTACGCCGCGTAGAAGTTCTTGCCCGGAACTTCGTCGAGCCCGGTCGATCTCACAACGAAAAAATCTTCTACCGAACGTAGAATCTTCTACGTAATGTAGAAGAATGCGACGGGCGTGCTGCCGCCCACGGTGGAGGAGGTCCAGATGGTCCATGCCGCCGAAGTTCTCTCCCACGTCGCGGCTCTCGCCCAGGCCGCGGACCCGCCCCAGGCGAGCTCCGTGTCCACCAACCTGGCCCGGGCACAGACCGCGTTCTCGCTGGCGTTCCACATCTGCTTCGCGGTGTTCGGCGTCGGCATGCCATGGCTCCTGCTGTTCGTCGAGGGGCGCTGGGTCCGCACCCGCGACCCCGTCTGGCTCGCGCTGACCCGCAAGTGGTCCAGGGCCTTCGCGGTCATGTTCGCCGTCGGCGCCGTCTCCGGGACGGCGCTGTCCTTCGAGTTCGGCCTGCTGTGGCCGGCCTTCATGGCCCGGTACGGCGGGGTGCTGGGACTGTCGTTCACGCTGGAGGGCTTCGCGTTCTTCGCCGAGGCGATCTTCATCGGCATGTATCTGTACGGCTGGAAGCGCCTGTCGGCCCGGGCGCACTGGCTCACGCTGTGGCCGATCGCCATCGCCGGCACGTTCTCGACTCTCTTCATCATCACGGCGAACGCCTGGATGAACACCCCCGGACACGTCACAGAGGTCGACGGCAAGGTCGTATCGGCAGAGCCGTTCGCCCCGTTCCTGGCCGCCACCGCGCCGCATCAGCTCATCCACATGCTGCTGGCCGCGCTGATGTGCACCGGCGGCATCGTCGCCGGCGTGTACGCCGTCGGCATGCTGCGCGGCCGGCGCGACGCGTATCACCAGCGGGGACTGCGCGTCGGTCTGGCCGTCCTGCTCGTCTGTGCCCCCCTGCAGCTGATCGTCGGTGACTGGGCCGCCAGGGTGGTCGGCAACGAGCAGCCGATCAAGCTCGCCGCGATGGAGGGGCTCGGGCACACCCGCACGCACGCCCCGCTGACCATCGGCGGGATCTACGACGAGCGGACCGGCGAGGTCCGGCACGGCATCGAGGTCCCCGACCTGCTGTCGCTCATGCAGGGGTTCAGCGCCGATCACGAGATCACCGGCCTGACCGCCGTCCCGCCCGAGGAGCGGCCGAACGCCGTGCTGGTGCACTCGGCCTTCAACGTGATGGTCGGCCTCGGGATGGCCCTGATCGCGTTGTCGCTGGTCACCGGGGTCGTCGTGCTGCGCCGGCGGCGCCGCGGCGAGCGCCCGCTGCTGCCCACCGGAAGACCGTGGCTCTGGGCGGCCGCGGCCTCGGGACCGGCGTCCATGCTGGCGATGCTCGCCGGCTGGGAGGTCACCGAGGGCGGCCGCCAGCCCTGGATCGTCTACGGCCGGATGCGGGTGGACGAGGCCGTGACCAGCAGCTCGGGCATGCCGGCGATCTTCACCGGCACGATCCTGCTCTACCTCGGCCTCGCGGCGGCGCTCATCCTCATCCTGCGCCGGATGGCGACGGGTGGCCCTGAGCTGGCCGCCACCGTGGGGGAGACCTCCACGACTCCGGACATCCCGGACGCGCGTCCCGCTCCCGCCTCTCCCGACACTCCCGCGAGGGTCCGCGGTGACGGTGACGGTGACGGCGACGGTGGCGACGGGCCCGGGACGTCCGCGCCCACCACGCCGCGAACCGATCCGTCCAGCCGCGAAGGGGACGCCCGATGACCGCCGCCGACCTGCTCGCCGTCGTGATGGTGGTCGGGCTGACCGCCTATGCCCTCACCGGGGGCGCAGACTTCGGCGGCGGGGTCTGGGACCTGCTCGCCCGCGGCCGGGACGCGGCCGACCAGCGCCGGCTCGTCTCCGCCGCGCTCGGCCCGGTCTGGGAGGCCAACCACGTCTGGCTGATCTTCGTGATCGTCATGATGTTCAGCGGCTTCCCGGCCGCGTTCGGCATCGTCGGGTCGACGCTGGAGATACCGCTCATCTGCGCGCTGGCCGGGATCGTCCTGCGCGGGGCCGCGTACGTGTACCGCGCCTACGGCGCCGGCGCGGCCGGGCCGGACCACTGGTGGGGCCACGTGTTCGCGATCTCGTCCGCGATCACCCCGGTCGCGCTCGGGGTGTGCGGCGCCGCGCTGGCCACCGGTGATGTCGCCGAGGGCGACGCGCTCGCCCCGGTGACCAGTGCCTTCGGGATCGTCTGCGGCGTCTTCACTCTCGCCGTGACGGCCTTCCTGGCCGCGGTGTACCTGTGCCGGGACGCGGCGTCGAGCCCGGAGACCGAGCACCTGGTGCCCGGGTTCCGCCGCCGCGCGCTCGGCGGGGCCGTCGTCTCGGGGCTGCTCGCCGCGGCGCTGCTGCCGCTGCTGTGGTCGGAGGCACCCGTCGTGGCGGAGCGGTTCGCCGAGCGGTCCGTGCCCTTTGCCATGATCTCGGCCCTCGGCGGGATCGCGTCGCTGGTCGCGCTGTGGCAGCACCGCTTCACCGCGGCCCGCGTCACGGCGGGGGCGGCGGTGGCCGGCGTGCTCTGGGGGTGGGCGGCCGCCCAGTACCCGGATCTGGTCGTCGGCCGCGCGACGGTCGACTCCGCCGCCGCGCCCGAGGCCAACATCGTGGCGATGCTGATCGCGGTGGCCTGCGGGCTGGTGGTCCTCATCCCGTCGCTGTGGATGCTGTTCCGCCTGTTCGCGAACCCCGAAGTCAAGTCCTGACCGGCGCGGCCGGCCGGCGCGCGGGGGGGGGGGCCCCCCCCCCCCCCCCCCCCCGGCCCCCCCCCCCCCCCCCCCCCCCCCCGGGGG
>NZ_JALKFY010000007.1:140189-162137 GCF_023242985.1 Frankia sp. Mgl5
GGGGGGGGGCGGGGGGGGGGGGGGGGGCGCGCCCCCCCCGCCCGGCACCGGGCGTCCCGCCGCCCGCGACTACCGTCGACTGGTGACGAGGGCCAGCATCGGCAGCGGCCGGGCCAGCGATTCCGACGGGCCAGCGGGCCCCACCACCGGCCCCACCGGCCCCACCGGCGGCACCGGCGGCGAGCCGCTGGGTCGGGGGTCGCTGCGCACCGAGGTCCTGCTCGTCCTCGGGGTGTCCTTCGGTGCCTCCGGCCTGTTCGCGCTCATCCGCTACCTCGGGGTGCTGACCGCGCAGCAGTCGGTCCGCTCGCAGGTCGCGCGGCTCAACTCGTCCGCGGCGCCGGGGCGCCCCTGGCTCGATCTCGCGCTGCAGGCCGCCTCGCTCGCGACCGCGCTGGTACCGGTGTTTCTCGTCGTCCACCTGCTGGGCCGCCACGGCGGCGGGCCCGCGGTGATCGGCCTGGACCGGCGCCGTCCCCGCTCGGACGCCCTCCGTGGCGCGGCGCTGGCGGCGGCGGTCGGGGGCACCGGTCTCGCCTTCTACCTGGTCGCCTGGCACAGCGGCGCCAATCTGACGGTCGCGCCGTCCAACCTGCCGGACGTCTGGTGGCGGATCCCGGTCCTCGTCGCCTCGGCGGCCCAGAACGGTCTGGCCGAGGAGGTGGTGGTCGCCGGGTACCTGCTGGTGCGTCTGCGTGAGCTCGGGTGGGGCGACAACCGCGCGCTCGCCGCCAGCGCGTTGCTGCGCGGTTCCTACCACCTCTACCAGGGGCTGGGGGGATTCGCCGGCAATGTCGCGATGGGGCTGCTGTTCGGCCGGATCTTCCAGCGGACCGGCCGGGTGCTACCGCTCGTCGTAGCACACACACTCATCGACACGGTCGCGTTCGTGGGGTATGTGACGCTGGCCGGAAGGGTGTCGTGGATACCCGTTCCCCACTAACGTTTCCGCGCTAAGGTTAACAAAAGGCAAACAACGATCGTCCTTTTGGGTGCGAGCTGGGCACGCACCGTCACGGCCCCCGGTACCCCGGGCCGCTCGGTCGACGGCCCGAACGGCGGACCAACGCCATGCCACGCCACGGGTCGGGGCGGTCGAGCAGCGCTGACCGGTCGCGAGGGCCAGCGGCCGCGGGTGGCGGTGCGGAGGCGCCGGGGCCGCGGGCGCTTGCGGGTGCCGCGGGTGCTTGCGGGCACTGAGGGCGCGGAAAGGAGCGGGCGTGGGCTCTTCGCGGGAGATCGAGCGCAAGTACTCCGTCGACCAGGGCTTCGTACTTCCCCGGCTGACGCAGGTGGACGGGGTCGCGACCGCCCGCACCCGCCGCACCGTCACCCTGGAGGCCGTCTACTACGACTCCGACGACCTGCGGCTGGCCCGCAACCGCATCACCCTGCGCCGCCGGACGGGCGGGGACGACGCCGGCTGGCACCTGAAGCTCCCCGTGGCCCCAGGGGTCCGCGACGAGATCCACCGCCCGCTCGGCTCCCAGGATCCGATTCCCGCCGATCTTGTCGACCTCGCCACCGTGCACCTGCGCGGGGCGGAGCTGCGCCCGGTCGCCCGCCTGGTGACGCTGCGCACCGCCCGCCGCCTGCGCGACAAGGCGGGCTGTGACCTGGCGGAGGTCGTCGACGACCAGGTGACGGCCCAGACGCTCGGCGCGACCACGGTCGTGCAGAAGTGGCGGGAGATCGAGGTCGAGCTGGGCTCCGGTGACCCGGGCGTGCTCGACGCCGTCGAGGCCGTGCTGACCGCCGCCGGCGCCGAGCTGTCGGCCTCGGCGTCGAAGCTGGCCCAGGTGCTCGGCCCGGCGCTGAGCGGCGCGCCCGGCCCGGACGTGCCGCGCGCCGCGGCGAAGCTGCGCCGGCGGACCCCGGCCGGCGAGGTCGTCCGCGCCTACCTGATCGCGCAGGTCGAGGCGCTGCTCGCCACCGACCCGCGGGTGCGCCTGGACGCGCCCGACGCGGTGCACCGGATGCGGGTGGCCTGCCGGCGGACCCGCAGCACCCTGCGGACCTTCGCACCCTTCTTCCCCGCGGAGCTGGTCGCGCACCTCGACGTCGAGCTGCGCGACCTGGCCGGGGCACTGTCCGCCGCGCGCGACGCCGAGGTACAGATCGCCTACTTCGCGGGCCGGCTCGACGACCTGCCCGCCGACCTGCTGCGCGGGGACGTCGTGGGCGCGATCTCGGCCCGGCTCGCGGCCGACCAGACGGCCGCCCGGGCCCAGGCGCTGGAGATGCTGCGCAGCGAGCGTTATCTGACCCTCGTGGAGGATCTGCTCGCGCTCGTCAACGGCCCGTTCGTCGGGCGTTCGGGCAAGCCCGCGGAGAAGGTGCTTCCCGGTCTCCTGCACGACGCCGACCGGCGGCTGAGCCGCAAGGTCGGCCGGGCCGCCCCCCTGCCGGTGGGCACCGAACGCGACGAGCTCCTGCACTCCGCGCGCAAGCAGGCGAAGCGGCTGCGCTACGCGGCCGAGGTGGTCGGCCCGGTGTACGGCCCGCCCGCGGCCGCGTTCGCCCGGCTCGCCGAGTCGATGCAGGAGCTGCTCGGCACCCACCAGGACGCGACGATCGCCCGCGGCCTGCTGCGGGACTGGGGAGTCGAGGCGCAGACAGCCGGCGAGCCGACCGCCTTCACCCTGGGCGTCCTGCTCGGGCTGGAGGAGTGCCGCGCCCGCACCGCCGAACGGGACTTCTTCGACCTGTGGCCGGACGCGTCGGCGCGCCGGCACCGGCGCTGGTTCGCCCGCCGCTGACCCGTCCGATGCCGGCCCGGCCCCGTCCGTGCCGGCCCGGCGCGTGTGATGTTGGTCGCACATGTTGCGCAGAGTGGCGGTATGGCGCCGTCCGAGTGGGCGACGGGGGCCCGGATCGGGCAGCATCGGGGCGGTACGGCACTGGTCGGTCCCGGTAGCCCCGGCTCCGCGCCAGCACAGCCCTGCGCCAGCACAGCCCTGCGCCAGCGGAGCCGGCGCAAGCAGGGCCCCGTGCCAGCAGATCCCCGCACCGTGAGGAGACGCCGATGACCGCGCCAGCGACCCTGCGCACCACCCGACTGGGCCTGACCGACATGTCGATCACTCGGGTCGGGTTCGGCGCCTGGGCCATCGGCGGGGCGGACTGGGCGTTCGGCTGGGGGCGCCAGGACGACGACGAGGCGGTCGAGGCCATCCGGGCCGCGGTGCGGTCCGGGGTGAACTGGGTCGACACCGCCGCGGTCTACGGCCTCGGGCACTCCGAGGAGCTCGTCGGCCGGGCGCTGGCCGGCATCCCCGGCGAGCAACGTCCCTACGTGTTCACCAAGTGCGGCCTGGTCTGGGACGAGAGCGACCCGACGCGGCCTCCCCTGCGGGTCGGGGCGCCCGCCTCGATCCGCGCCGAGGTGGACGCGTCGCTGCGCCGGCTCGGGGTGGAGCGCATCGACCTCTACCAGCTCCACTGGCCGCCGCAGGACGGGACCCCGATCGCCGAGGTCGTCGGCGCCCTGCACGAGCTCCGCGCCGCGGGCAAGATCCGCGCGGTCGGGGCGTCGAACCTCTCGGTCGCCCAGTTGGAGGAGGCGGCGACGGCGGGCGGCGTCGACGTCCTGCAGCCGCCGTTCTCTCTGGTCAACCGGCTGGCGGCCGCCGACCTGCTGCCGTACTGCGCCATACGTGACATCGGTGTGATCGTCTACAGCCCGATGCAGTCCGGGCTGCTGACGGGCGGGTGGTCGGTGCAGCGCACCCGCGCGCTCGCCGAGGACGACTGGCGGCGGACGGCGGCGGAGTTCAACCCGCCGGCCCTCGAGCGCAACCTGGCCCTGGTCGATGCGCTGCGTCCGATAGCGGCCCGGCACGGCACGACGGTGGCCGCGGTGGCCGTCGCCTGGACGCTGGCCTTCGACGGGGTGACCGCCGCGATCGTCGGGGCCCGGCGCCCGGACCAGATCGACGCCTGGCTGCCCGCGGGCGGCGAGGTGGTCCTGACCGACCTCGACCTGGACGAGATCGGCGTCGCGGTCGAACGTCTCGATGTGGGTGCGGGGCCGTCTCGGCAGGGCCCCGCGCTGCCTGGCAGCGCCCTCGTGTGAGGACTCACAGCGTTCCTCCGGTCATCTGGAGAGGGTGTTCGGGGTGCGCGGTGGCTTCGGTGGAGTGGTCCGTGGCGCACCGGCGTGACGAAGTCGATGTTCGTAATGTCGAGCCGTGAAGTGGACTTCTTCTGCCGGAGGTCTCCCGTCAGAGGCTGCGTGCGTGTAGCGTCAGGCGTGGCCGGAGTTCGCCAGTTCGTGCCTCAACCGAGACACGGCGGAACAACGCGGCGGCGAATCGTATCGCTGTCACGTTCGGCCCGGGGCCCGCGCGGTGCGGGTCCTGACTGCACCAGCAGGGAGAACGGCACGTGGCTCAGGGCACGGTGAAGTGGTTCAACTCGGAGAAGGGCTTCGGCTTCATCTCCGTGGACGGCGGCGGGTCTGACGTCTTCGTCCACTACAGCGCAATCCAGATGGACGGCTACAAGGCACTCGAGGAGGGCCAGCGGGTCGAGTTCCAGGTGACCCAGGGCCAGAAAGGCCCGCAGGCCGACGCCGTCCGCGTCGTCTGAGCCACGAGTAGCAGTAGAACCAGGTTTGGTCAGCCCGCCCGTCGGACGTCTCCGACGGGCGGGCTGACCGTTTTTCGGTGGGATCCACGGGTCTTGCGGATCTGTTCCGATCTGTTCGGGGGCGTCTTATCTGCGCCCTCGGCTGGACCCGGACAGACCACGGAACGAACATGCTTCGCTTCTGAACCGGTTCGCTTCTGAACTGGTCGCATGTAGCGGCTGAACCGTGCGGGGTCTTAACGAATGACCGACGCCGATCGTTCCAATGTCCGAGGACAGCTTTGCCGATGTTTCGGGAAGCGTCTGTTGGATTGCTCGTATCCGTAAAAGCTTCCGCGCGGAATGCGTGAGGGCGCAAATATCGCGCCCCGGCGAGAGTCGCGCGATGCTCCGTGTTGCGAGAGGTTCACGCCCCGCGTCGATACCCGCGTCCACGCAGGTCGCGAATCACCCGCGTCCAGGCAGGTCTCGAATCGATCTCCCTCGGCGTCAGTCGGCCACGAGCAGCTCCGCGATCTGCAGCGTGTTGAGCGCCGCGCCCTTGCGCAGGTTGTCCCCGCACACGAACAACGCGACCTCGTGCGGATCGTCGGGCGACTGACGGATCCGCCCGACCCAGGTCGGGTCGGTGCCCACCACATCCGCCGGCGTCGGGAACTCGCCCGCGGCGGGATCGTCGAGCACGGCCACGCCCGGCGCTGACGCCAGGACGTCCCGCGCCTGCTCGGCCGTGACCGGCCGCACGAACCGGGCGTGCACCGCCACCGCGTGCGTCGTGACCACGGGCACGCGCACACAGGTCGCCGAGACGCGCAGCCCGGGCATGCCGAGGATCTTCCGTGACTCGTTGCGGATCTTGAGTTCCTCCGACGACCAGCCGCCGTCCCTGAGCGAGCCGGCCCAGGGCACCACGTTCAGCGCCAGCGGCGCGGGGAACGGGCCCAGGCCCTCCTCGCCGACGGCCTTGCGCACGTCGCCGGCGTTCTGCCCCAGCTCGCTGGTGCCCCCGACCAGGGCGAGCTGCGCGTAGAGGGTGTCGATGCCCTCCTGGCCGGCCCCGCTCGCGGCCTGGTAGGACGTCGCGAAGAGCGACTCGAGGCCGAACGCCCGGTGCAGCGCCCCGACCGCGACGATCATCGACAGGGTGGTGCAGTTCGGGTTCGCGATGATGCCGCGCGGGCGGTCCGCCACGGCCGCGGCGTTCACCTCGGGCACGACCAGGGGAACATCCGGGTCCATCCGGAAGGCGCCGGAGTTGTCCACCGCGATCGCGCCCCGGGCGGCGGCGACCGGTGCCCACTGGGCCGAGACCTCGTCCGGCACGTCGAAGACCGCGATGTCGACGCCGTCGAACACCTCCGGCGACAGGGCCCGCACGGTGACGTCCTCGTCGCGGACCCGCAGCGTGCGCCCGGCCGAGCGGGCGGAGGCCACCAGTCTGATCTCACCCCAGACGTCGGGGCGCTCGGTCAGCAGCGCGAGCATCACCGTGCCCACCGCGCCGGTCGCGCCGACCACGGCCAGCGTCGGCCGCCGGGACGTCCCACCCATGCCCTGACTCCGCTCGCTCATCGGCCGGTTCCCGCGTACACCACGGCGGACTCGTCCGGGTTGCCCAGTTCGAAGGCGGCGTGCACGGCGCGCACGGCCACCGGGAGGTCGGTGTCCCGCACGACCACCGAGATCCTGATCTCGGACGTCGAGATGATCTCGACGTTGACGCCGGAGTCGGCGAGGGCGCCGAAGAACCGGGCGGACACCCCGGGGTGGGACTTCATCCCGGCGCCGATCAGGGACAGCTTGCCGATGTGGTCGTCGTAGAGGGTCCGCTCGAAGCCGATCTGGTCGCGGACCTTCTCCAGCGCGCCGAGCGCCGTCCGGCCGTCCGTCATCGGCAGGGTGAACGAGATGTCCGTCCGCCCGGAACCGGCGACCGAGCCGACCTGGACGATCATGTCGAGGTTGACGTCCGCGTCAGCGACCGCGCGGAACACCGCCGCGGCCACCCCGGGCTTGTCCGGGCAGCCCTTGACGGTCACCTTCGCCTCGCTCGAGTCGTGCGCGACGCCGCGGATGATGGCCTGTTCCACGAGCTGTGCCTCCGGAGTCTCGGTGACCCATGTGCCCGGCTTCGACGAGAACGAGGAGCGGACATGCACGGGGACGGAGTAACGGCGGGCGTACTCGACGCACCGCAGCATGAGCACCTTCGCCCCGCAGGCCGCCATCTCCATCATCTCCTCGTAGGAGATCCTCTCGATGCGGCGTGCGTCGGGGACGATGCGCGGATCGGCGGTGAAGACGCCGTCCACGTCGGTGTAGATCTCGCAGGCGTCGGCGCCCAGCGCGGCGGCGAGCGCCACGGCGGTCGTGTCGGAACCGCCGCGCCCCAGCGTGGTGATGTCCTTCGTGTCCTGACTGACACCCTGGAAACCGGCGACGATCGCGATCGCGCCCTCGTTCAGCGCGGTGCGGATGCGGCCCGGGGTGACGTCGATGATCCGGGCCCGGCCGTGCACCGAGTCGGTGATCACGCCGGCCTGCGAGCCGGTGAAGGAACGCGCCTCCGCGCCCAGCTTGGTGATCGCCATCGCGAGCAGCGCCATGGAGATCCGCTCGCCGGCGGTGAGCAGCATGTCCAACTCCCGCGCGGGCGGCAGCGGGCTCACCTGCTCGGCCAGGTCGAGCAGATCGTCGGTGGTATCGCCCATCGCGCTCACCACGACAACCACGTCGTTCCCGGCCCGGCGGGTCTGGACGATCCGGTCGGCCACCCGCTTGATGCGATCCGCGTCCGCGACCGAGGACCCGCCGAACTTCGCGACCAGGAGCGCCATGGCTGCCAGATTACCGAGACCAGGGGCACCTCCGCCGCGATCCGCGGATGTGTGGTCGGCCGCCGTCCGTCGGGATCCGCGGATCCCGGCCGGCGGCTGCTCGTGCCGGAAACCCTGCCCGCCCCCGCTTCGTTGACCTTGCGCGGGACGGTGGATCGCCTGCGTGGCCGGAGAGCGATCACGCGCGGCGGCGATCCGGTGGCACGTGTGTCATCCGACCGACGGCTTACCCGGAGAGTTCGGCCTTGTGTGCAAGGGTGACCCGGGAAGCGACCGTGTTGGTCCGATGGTCCTCGACGTGGAGGATCGTCGGCGTTAAAGGGATCCTTCAGGAAGGACATTCGTCATGGCGATCAGCCTTGCCAAGGGCGGCAACGTCAGCCTCACGAAGCAGGCCGCCGAGGCAGGAACCGGAGCGCTGACCGCGCTCACCGTCGGGCTCGGGTGGGATGCCCGCACGACGACCGGCACCGACTTCGATCTCGACGCCTCCGCCATCGGCGTGAAGAGCGACGGCAAGGCACTGTCCGACGGGCACTTCGTCTTCTTCAACAACATGAAGTCCCCGGAGGGCGCCATCACGCTCTCCGGCGACAACGTGACCGGCGCCGGCGAGGGCGACGACGAGTCCGTCAACATCAACCTGGGCCTGGTCCCGGCGGAGATCGACAAGATCGTCGTGCCGGTCTCCATCTACGACGCGGCGAACCGGGCCCAGAACTTCGGCCAGGTCCGCAACGCCTACATCCGCGTGGTGGACCAGACCGGCACCGAGCTCGTCCGTTACGACCTCTCCGAGGACTACTCGACCGAGACGGTCGTCATCTTCGGCGAGGTGTACCGCAACGGAGCCGACTGGAAGTTCCGCGCGGTCGGCCAGGGGCACAACGACCTCAGCGGCCTCGCCCGCGACCACGGCGTCAACGTCTGACCGCCCGCGAGCCGAGTGCCTGCGGGTCGAGTTCCCGCGGCCTGAACATCCGCGGGCCGGTCAGCCGGCGCGCGGGTGTCCGCGCGGGCTGACCGGCCGCTGACGGGGGGTGCGTCGCATGTTGGCCTGGCAGGTCACCCGCCCCGCGCCGGTGGCCACGGCGCCACTGCGCGCGGTCGAGCTGCCCATCCCCGAGCCCGGTCCCGGTCAGGTCCGTCTGAAGGTCGCCGCCTGCGGCGTCTGCCGGACGGACCTGCACCTGGCCGAGGGCGACCTCCCGCCGCACCGGCCGCTCACCGTGCCCGGTCACGAGGTCGTCGGGTACGTCGACGCGCTCGGTCCCGGAGTCCACGGGGTTTCCGGGCCGGCCGGGCCAGCCGGTGCGGCCGGCTCCCGGCCACCTGATCCGGCCCCGGCGGCCCCGATCCGGCTGGGTGACCGGCTCGGCATCGCCTGGCTCGCCGGAACGGATCAGACGTGCGCCTACTGCCGGCGCGGCGCCGAGAACCTCTGCCCCGCGTCGCTCTACACAGGCTGGGACGTCGACGGCGGGTACGCCCAGTACGCCGTCGTCGACGCGGACTACGCCTACCGCCTGCCCGCCGGCTACAGCGACGGCGAGCTGGCCCCGTTGCTGTGCGCCGGGATCGTCGGCTACCGGGCGCTGCTGCGCGCCGAGCTTCCGCCCGGCGGCCGGCTGGGCGTCTACGGGTTCGGCGCGTCCGCGCACCTCGCCGCGCAGGTGGCGATCGCCCAGGGCGCGACGGTGCACGTCATGACCAGGTCCGCCCGGGCCCGCCGCCTCGCCCTCGAGCTCGGCGTGGCGTCCGCGACCGGCGCCTACGACTCCCCACCCGAGCCGCTCGACGGGGCGGTCCTGTTCGCGCCGGTCGGGGATCTGGTCCCGGTCGCGCTCGCCGCGCTGGACAGGGGCGGCACCCTCTCGATCGCCGGGATCCACCTCACCGACGTCCCGGTCCTGAACTACCGGCGGCACCTGTTCCAGGAGCGTTCGGTGCGCAGCACGACCGCGAACACCCGCGCCGACGGCCGCGAGTTCCTGGAGATCGCCGGGCGCCACCGGCTCGCGGTGACAACCACCCCGTACCCGCTGACGGCCGCCGACCAGGCGCTCGAGGACCTCGCACGCGACCGGGTGGACGGCGCCGCCGTACTGTTCCCGGACGGCGTCTGACGGCCGGCTTACGGGACGAGGCGGTAGAACCGGAAGAAGTCGTGCTCGATGGGCAGCGTCTCCGTCGAGGTGAAACCCGCGAGTTCGGCGTAGCCGGCGAGCGTCGCCGGGCGCATCACGGTTCCCGTGCCCACCGACGGCTGCCGTGACATTCCGTCCGGCAGGCAGCCGATCAGCGAGTACCCGTAGAGCAGCCGCTCGATCTCGCCCGCGGGGGCGTGGAACGACTCCGCGCACCGCTCGTCCATGACGATCATGCTGCCGCCGGCGGTCAGCAGGCGGCGTGCCGCGTCGAGCACGGCAACCGGGTCCGCCATGTCGTGGACGCACTCGAAGGCGAACACCAGGTCGTAGCCGCCCACGGCCTCGCCGTCCGCGGCCTGCGCGGCGTCGGCGTCGGCGTCGGTGAAGGTGACCCGGTCGGTCACCTCGAAGGCGGCGGCGTTGCGCTCGGCGAGCCGCACGGACTCGGTGTCCGGGTCGAAGCCGTCGACGGTCACTCCGGGGTACGCGCGGGCCAGCGCGACCGATGACCATCCCGCCCCGCAGCCGATGTCGGCGACGCGCGCTCCGGCGACCAGCGTGGCGTGCACCTCGGGAGCGGCCGGCAGCAGCTCCTGGCACAGCAGGGAGAGGAACATCGGGCGGTTCGCGGCGGCCTGGGCCTCGCGCGCGTCGGCGCCGAACCGCTCCCAGCTCACCCCTCCGCCGGTCCGGAACGCCTCGGCGATCTCGCCGAGCTGCCGGCCCGCTCCGGCCACGAACCGGGCGAGCGGAGCCAGGTAGTTCAGGCTGTCGACGTCGGCGAGGACCTCCGCGTGCCCCGCGGGCAGCAGGTAACGGCGGGAGAGCGCCTCGGTCGTGCCCGCGGCCTGCCCGTCTCCTGCGGGCTCCGCGCCCGCGCCCCGGTCGCCATGCTCGTCCCGGCTTCCGTCCGCGCCACGGTCCGCGTTCCCGTCCTGGTCGACGTCCGCCGCGACGGTGAGGTAGCCGCAGACCGCCTGGTGCTCGAGCCACTCACGGGCGTACCGCTCCGTGCTGCCGGTCGCGCCTGCCAGTTCGGAGGAGGTGAGGGGCCCGCGCTCGGCGAGGGCGGCGTAGTACCCGAGCCGGTCGCCGAGATAGATCGCCTGAACCTCCTGGGCGCCCAGCACCGCGTCGAAGACCCGCTGGGCGAATGCCTCGACCGCGGCGGACGTGCCGTCGGGCGTGCCCGTGGCCGTGGCCGAGCCGGTGATGATTGTCATGATTTATCCGCTCCCTCGTGACGCCGGGTGATGGCTTCAGCATCCGGGTGTGGACTGCGGGAGTGATGCGGCTGGCTTGCGGCGGGATAGCGCGGGGGTGGCGTGTCCGGCGTGTGACGGGTTGTGGACCCATGGGACTCCTATGATCGGTTCGTGCGCGTGCGCCTGCTGGGCCCGGTGGACGTGGTGGACGCCGCCGGGCTGCCGATCGCCATCGGCAGCCCCACACAGCGGCTGCTGCTGGCCATCCTCGGATCGCGCGTGGGGGACGTGGTGCCTCCCGCGCGTCTGGTCGATGCCGTGTGGGGGGAGTCCCCGCCGCCGTCGGCCGAGGCGACGCTGCGCTCCTACATCTCGAGGCTGCGCCGGGTCCTCGGGGACGCGCTGCCGACCCATCCCGGCGGGTGGTCGCTGCGGCTCGCCCCGGAACAGGTCGACATCGCCGTCTTCGAGCGTCTGCTGCGGCTGTCCGGGCAGGTCCAGGACGCGTCCGCGCGGCTCGCCGCGTTGGACGACGCGCTCGCCCTCTGGCGGGGCCCGGCCTTCGGTGAGCTGACCGACGACCCGGCGCTGCGACCGGTGGCGGTGCGCCTCGGCGAGGCTCGCGGCACGGCGCGCGAGTCCCGGGCCGCGCTGCTGCTGGCGGTCGGGCGCCCGGCCGAGGCGGTCGGTGCCGCGGAGGAGCTGCTCGCCGAGTACCCGTGGCGGGAGGGCGCCTGGGGGACCCTCCTCGGGGCGCTGAGCGGTTCCGGGCGGGCCGTCGAGGCCGCGGACGCCTACCGCCGGGCGAACGCGGCCCTGGCGGAGGTGGGCCTCGAACCGGGCCCGGCGCTGCGCGCGGCCCAGGCCGCGGCACTGTCCACGGCAGCCCCCACCGCCGCCCCCACGGCAGCCCCCACCGCCGCCCCCACGGCAGTTCCCATGGCAGCCCCCACCGTCGTCCCCACAGCGGCCCCCGTGGCGGCTCCCGTGGCGGCTCCCGCCCCTGAAAGAGCTGAGCCGACAGGTTCCGGGCCGGCTGGGGTGGCTGGGCCGGCTGGGGTGGCGGGCTCGGGACGGCGCCGTCGGCCTCGCCGACCCGTCACGTCCCTGCTGGGCCGGGAGGCTGACACGGCCGCGGTCTGCGACCTGCTCGCGTCGGCCCGGCTGGTCACCATGTTCGGGCCGGGCGGGGTCGGCAAGACGCGGCTGGCGCTGCACCTCGCCGACCGCCTCGCGGACAGGTTTCCGCACGGCGTCCTGATGGTGGAGCTGGCGACCGTCGCCGACCCGACCGCCGTCCCCGCGTTCGTCGCGGACGCGCTGGGTATGCGCGGCGCCGACGGCGACGCCGGTGCCGCCCTCGAAGCCGCCGCCGAGCTTGACGCGCTCGTGATCCTGGACAACTGCGAGCACGTGGTGGCCGCGGCCGCCGCCGTCGCATCGGCTCTGGTCGAGAACGGTCGCGGTGTGCGCGTGCTGGCGACGAGCCGCGAGCTGCTCGGCGTGGACGGCGAGCACTGCTGGCCGGTACGCCCGCTGCGTGTCGACGGCCCGGACGCACCCGCGCACGCCCTGTTCTGGGACCGCGTCCGAGCCGCCTGCCCGGCGCCGGTTCCGGGGGCCGGACCGGCCTCGGACGGAGACCTCGAGGCGGCCGACCGCATCGTCCGGAGGCTGGACGGACTGCCGCTCGGCATCGAGATGGCGGCCGCGCGCAGCGGCACGATGTCCCTGCCCGAGCTCGCCGACCGGCTCGAGGACCACCTCGGCCTGCTCCGGGACGTCCGCCGGGTGGGAACGCCGCGCCACCGCACGCTCGCCGACGTGGCCGGCTGGTCGGTCTCGCTGCTGGACGCGCCGCACCGCGCGATGCTGCGGACCATGGGCGCGTTCGCGGGCCCGGTGAGTCCCGCGGACGTCGCCGCGCTGGCGGGCCTGCCCGAACCGGAGGCGCTGGATCTGCTCGACGCCCTGGTGGCCCGGTCGCTGATGGTCGTCGATCCGTCCCGGGTACCGGCCCGCTACTCGCTCCTGGAGATCATCCGCGAGTACGCGCGACGGCAGCTCGGCGCGTCCGACGCCGTGCTGCGTCAGGAACACGCCCGGTACATCCTCGCCGAGGTGCGGGCCGCGGACGCCGTCCTGCGCACCCCGCGGGAAGCGGCGGGGCACAGCCGGCTCACCGACCTGCTGGTCGAGGCCCGCGCTGCCCGGACATGGGCGCTACGCGAAGATCCCCCGCTGGCCGTGGAGATCGCGGCCGGCATGCACGTGTTCGCGATGACGCGGCTGCGGGTCGAGCCGTTGCACGCCGCGGTGGAACTCGTCCGCTCGCTCGGGCTGCACCCGCCGCTGGGCGGCGAGCCCCACCGGCTGGCGGACCTGGTGTCGGATCTCGCCGCGGGCCTGCCACCCGGCGTGACGGCGGGGGCCGCGGCGACCACCCTGGCCACGGCGGCATGCTGGTACGTCAGCGCCGGTGAGCTCGAGCTCGCCGTGGCCTGCGCACAGCGCGGACGGCTGATCGCCGGTGACGCGCCCGAACGCCGGTTCCCGCTCGAACTGCTCAGCGACACCGCCTCCTACCAGGGCCGGATCGGCGAGGCCGTCGACCACGGCTGGGAGCTCGTCGCCGCGGCGCGGTCCTGCGCCGACCCGCACGCCGAGGTGGCCGGGCTGCTCAACGTGGCGATCGCGCACGCCTACGCGGGGCACGCCGAGGACGGCCGGGCCGCCCTCAGTCAGGCCCCCGCGGGGCCGCTCGCGCCGTCCGAGCTCGGCTGGCTGGCCTACGGCGAGGCCGAGCTGATCCTTGACCGCGACCCGGACCGCTGCCTGCGGCTGCTCGACCGCGCGGTCGCCCTGGCGGATTCGGTCGACAACCCCTACCTGGGCGGGGTGGCACGGGTGTCCGCGGTGTCCGTCCGGGCTCGCTGCGGTGACCCGCAGCAGGCCGTCGAGGCTTTCGCGCAGGTGCTGCGGCACTGGCGCGACCAGTATGCGCTGACCCACCTGCTGACCACGTTGCGTAACCTCGTCGTGCTCTTCCAACGCCTCGGCCGGCCGCGGCCGGCGGCGCGGCTGCTCGGCGCCGTCACCTCGCAGGCGGTCAAGCCGAGCTACGGCGCGGAGGCCGCGATGCTCGTGGGAGCCGACAGCTGGGTGGACGACGCCCTCGGCTTCGCCGCCGCCACCGCCGAACGTGCCGCCGGAGCCACCCGCACCGTCATCGCCGCCACCGAGACAGCCCTCGACGACCTGGCTGACATCACCGCGGAGATCCGCGGCGGCTGAGTGAGTCCACAGACGTCCATGGACCCCCTCACCCGCCACACATCGTTCCGCCTGCCCTGGCTTGGCTTCACAGAGCCGGTAGGCGTGTCGTGGGTGCGTCGGGTCAGCGGGGGCGGGTTGCGAGCAGGCGCAGGGCGAGGGTGCCGGCGGCGGTGAGGGCGGCGGCGGTCGCGACCTCCCGGGGCAACCGGTGCCGGGCCTCGTTCTGGATCGCCTCGTGGAACCGGTCGAAACGGGCGGGCCAGGGGCTCGAACCGACGAAGTAACGGCCCACCTTGTCGGTGTCGGGCAGGCAGGCGCCGACCATGCCGGCGAGCACCCCGATCCGGCGGTCCGCCGGCGCCGCGGCCGTCAGCAGTGCCATCGCGGCGAGGCCGGCCACGCCGTCCTTGCGGGCGATCGGCAGCCATTCGGACTCGGTGCCGGGCCCGGTGCCCCAGTGCGGCAGCGCGTCCATCACGAGGTGGGAGAGGAAACCCGCGGCCAGCGCCGGCCCCAGCCTGGGCACGGCCATACCGACGAACGCGCCGGCACCGACATGCGAACTGATGATCATTGGCCGCTCCTGCTCACCTGGTCGAGACGGGTACTGGCCTGGGTCCCAGGCATGCTTCCACCTTGTCCCCGGCCCCGGCGGGCGCCGCACCGGGGTCCGCCGGGTGCCATGCCGGGGTCCGGCGGGCGCTGCTCCGGAGTGCGTCCACACGCCCGCGCCCGCCGAGCCGTGGCGCCGTGGCCTGAGACTGCCGGGAAAGTTGTGCCCGTTGGACTCCGGACAGTCCGCACGGCACGTAGCATCTGCATGCATAGCGCAGTGGTGTGGTATCTGTGGCTGGAACTCCAGCTTGTGCCGGGCCGGCATGGTCGACACGGTGTGACTGGACAAATCGAAGATGGCGGGTTGACCGGGCCAGTGACAGGGCCGGGGGTCGGAAGGTGAGGCGTGACGGCCATCCCTCGCAGACGTGTGCTCACCGGCACCAGCACGTGCAGCCGCAGGCGTGCGTGCACTGGCATCTGCACACCATCCTATGGTCGGGCGCTCCCGGTGCCGTCCCGGCCCCATCCGCGACCCCGCCCGAGCCGGGCAGCGGTGGGCGCTGGTGTCGCCACCCCGCTGCCGGGGCGTCCCGATCCGCACGCCGCCGTCCGTGCCACCGGCGTCCTGGCCGCCCCCGGCCAGGATGTCTAGGCGGATCTCGCATATGCGTGTGACCGACTCCCTCGCGACGGCAGTCGAATACCCGGACACCCCCGCGGGGGCGATCGTCTCGGTTGCCTGGCGGATAGAGGGCGCCGGCCGTGTCGTCGGCGGGCTGCTGCCGCGCGGCCATCCCGACGGCGGCACGCTGGGCAAGCGGATTCTGCGCGGAGAACGCGTCTGGGCCGCCGAGATGCTCCCCTGGGAGCAGGAGATCTCCGCGGAGATGAGCCTGGTTGAGCCCGGGCCGCCCGGCAGCCCGGCCCGGATCATCGTGCACGGCCCGTCCGGCGACATCGTCGGCTACCTGGACCAGCCCGGGCTTCCCCCCGGGCGCCTCCAGCGGCTCACGACGGGCCTGAGCCGCGACGCGCGGCAGGTGCGGATCCGCGCCGGCGGACGGGTGTGGTGGGTACGCGCCACTCATTTGTTCGGCGTGCGCGTGATGCGCGACTCCGGTGTCCTCGTCTACGCCACCAGAGGGCTACACGCGGAGTTCGAGCCGGTGGCGGACTCGCTGGACATGAGCGTCGTGCTGCTGACGCTCGCGTCCATCCCCAGTTCCGCCTACGCCCCGATCCTGGGGTTCTGACACAGCGGCGGGCCGAGCCGGGGCCGGGCGGGCCGGGGCCGGGCGGGCCGGGCCCGGGCGCGCCGAGCGCGGTCGAACGGGCCCGGCCCGGCCCGACCCGCCCGGCCCCTCGGTCAGGCGCTGACGATCCGCCGGCCCTCGAAGGCGCGGCCGAGCGTGACCTCGTCGGCCCACTCCAGATCGCCGCCCATCGGCAGCCCGCTCGCCAGGCGGGTGACGGTCAGGCCCATCGGGCCGATCTGGCGGGCCAGGTAGGACGCCGTCACCTCGCCCTCGGTGTTCGGATCCGTCGCCAGGATGATCTCGGTGACGGTCCCGTCGGCGAGGCGGGCCACCAGTTCGCGGATGTGCAGGTCGTCCGGCCCCACACCGCCGATCGGATTGATGGCCCCGCCGAGGACGTGGTACTTGCCGCGGAACTCACGGGTCCGCTCGATCGCGACGACGTCCTTCGACTCCTCGACCACGCAGATGGACGTCGGATCACGCCGCGGGTCGGAACAGATCCGGCACAGCTCTGACTGGGCCACGTTGAAGCAGATCCGGCAGAACCGAACCTTTTCCTTCAGCTCGGTCAACGCGCTGGCGAGCCGGCGGACATCGGCCGGGTCCGCGGCGAGCAGATGGAACGCGATGCGCTGCGCGCTCTTGGGACCGATCCCCGGGAGCTGCCCCAGCTCGTCGATCACATCCTGGACGATGCCCTCGTACACGGCGCCGGCTGACTCAGCCGAGCCCGGGAATACCCAGGCCGCCCAGCGCCCCGCCACCCGGCAGCGCCCCGGCCGCGCCGGGACCACCGCCGACCGCGCCACCGCCCGGCCCGCCGAGCCCTCCGACGGCGCCACCGAGACCGCCGAGCGCGCCACCGAGACCGCCGGTCGCCGCGTTCATCTTCTCGGCCGCGAGCCGGTGCGCGTTGGTGGTGGCGTCACGCACCGCCGCGAGGATGAGATCGGCGAGGGTCTCGGTGTCCTCGGGGTCCACGGCCTCGGGCTTGATCACGAGGTCGACCAGCTCACCGCCGCCGTTCACCGTCGCGACGACGAGCTCGCCACCGGCCGAGCCTTCGACCCGGGCCTCGGCCAGCTCCTGCTGGGCGGTGAACAGGGCGGACTGCATCCGCTGCGCCTGCTCGAGGATCTGCCCCAGGTTGGCCCCGCCACCAGCGGGGATCTGCGGGTTCGACATGACCATGAGCCTACGTGCCGCCGGGCGCCGAACCGGCGTCAGCCACCCGTACTGCCCACCCGAACCGCCCACCCGGCCCGCTCGGCCACCTACCGGCGCTCGTCCGTCAGCCGGACTGCTCGATCACCGTCGCGCCCAGACTCGTGCGGAGCAGGGCCACGGCCGCGTCCTCGCCGCCCCGGGCCCCGCCGAGCTGGGTCGGCGCGTCCTCGTCGTCGAGCGAGACCTCGTCCGGCGCGGTGTCCGTGGCGGACATCGACGCCGCCGCCACGGGGGCACCCCCCGGCCGTGCCGCGCCCGCCGCTCTCGGTCCGGGACCGGTCGACGTCCGAGTGGAGCCGTTGAGGCCGGTTCTTGCGCTCACCGCCGCCCGCGCCGCGGCGAGCCCGGCCTCCGCGGTGCCCGGGCGGGGGGCGGCGACGGCGGTGGAGCCCACACCGGACCCCGCGGCCGCGCTGCTCACGCTCGCGTTTCCCAGGCTGGCTGTGGCCGTCGCCGAGTGGAGGCCGGCTGGGGGGCGGTGGAGCCCGTCCTGCGCGGCCGGGCCGGAGGACCCGGCGTGCGCCATGGACGCCGGCGTGGCGGAGACACCGGAGGGAGCCGGGAGGGTGGCCCCTGGTGCTCCCGAGCCACGGCTCGCGCCGGCTCCCGCCGCGGACCAGCCGCCGGGAGCACCCGCGTTCACCGGAACCGCCGGGCCGCCGTGGGCGTCGGAGTACCCGCCCGGATACCCGCCGCTCGGGTCGATCGCCCCCGGCGAGGACGGGCCGCCCGGGCTCGCCTGCCCGGCGGGACCGCCGTAACCATTGGGCCGCTGCGGGGCCACCGCCTCCGCGGACCAGCCGCCGCCGGTCTGCTCGGCCGGCCCCCGCTGGCCGCCGCCCGGACCACCCGGGCCGCCCTGACCACCCGCCCCACCGGGACCGCCGTAGCCGCCTGGCCCGCCGCCGTTGCCGTTGTCGGGCCGGCCGTTGCCGGGCCCCCCGCGCGGTGCCTGGGGACGGCCTCCCGAGGGCCCGGGGCCACCGCCGATCGTGACCCGCCATGTCCCACCGAACTTCTCGGCCAGCAGGGTTGCGAGGATCTCGACGTTGTTCCCCTGGCCGAACATCTTCGCCATGGCCGGTGCGGAGAAGGCGAGGATGACCTCGTCCCCGCGGACCTCGGCGACCGAGGCGTAGTCCTTGAGGATCGCGTGGGTGCGCCGGCTGCGCTGGACGGCGAGCGCGAGCACCTCGTCCCAGCGGGCGTTCAGGGCCGCCGCGTCGAGCCTGCCCCCGCCGGGGGCCGCGGCAGCCGGCATCGCGGGCCGTGCGGCCGAAGCCGGCCGGGCCGCCTGGGTGTGCGCCGCCGGCGCCGGGGCGTGTGCCGCGGCCACGGCCGGCGCGGGCATCCGCGGGCCGGTATCCCCGGCCGCCGGGGCGGCGGTGACACCGGCCCCGGAACCGTTCGCGCCGCGAGGAACCTCGCGGCCCGCGGCCTGCCCGTGAGCGCCGTCAGCGGCGCCACCGAACCCCGCGCCACCGAACCCCGCGCCACCGGGCGTCGCGCCACCGACCTCGGCGCCGCCGGCCGGGGCCGTGCCGGCACCGGCTCCGCCGCCGACCACCGCTCGGCGCTCCAGCCGCTCGAGTCGGACGGCGAGCGCGGCCGGATCCCCGGCGGCGCCCGGGAGGAGGGCGCGGGCGAGGATCAGCTCCAGCAACAGCCGTGGGCTCGCCGTCCCGCGCATCTCGACCAGACCCGCATGCAGGACGTCGGCCGTCCGGGAGAGCTCGACCGGCCCGATCCGGCCGGCCTGGGCGCGCATCCGGTCCACCTGGTCGGTGGAGAACGCCTCGAGCAGGCCGCGTTCCACCGCGTCCGGCACCGCGGCGACCACGATGAGATCACGGAGCCGATCGAGCAGGTCGGTCGCGAACCGGCGTGGATCGTGACCGGAGGAGACCACACTGTCGACCACGGTGAACAGTGCGGCGCCGTCGCGTTCGGCGAGGGCGTCCACAGTCTCGTCGAGCAGGATGCCGTCCGTCATGCCCAACAGCGCCACCGCGCGCTCGTAGCTGAGCCCGCCGTCGCCGGCGCCGGCCAGAAGCTGGTCGAGAACGGAGAGCGAATCCCGGACGGAGCCCGCGCCCGCCCGCACCACCAGCGGGAGCACCGACGGCTCGACGACCACGCCTTCCTGCGCGCAGATCGACTCCAGGTGCTTGCGGAGCACACCAGGAGGCACCAGACGGAAGGCGTAGTGGTGCGTCCGGGACCGGATCGTCGCGATGACCTTGTCCGGCTCGGTGGTGGCGAAGACGAACTTCAGGTAGGACGGCGGCTCCTCGACGACCTTCAGCAGCGCGTTGAACGCCGCCGCCGTGACCATGTGCGCCTCGTCGACCACGAACACCTTGAACCGGGCGGACGCCGGTGCGAAGAAGGCGCGTTCCCGCAGGTCACGGGCATCGTCGACGAGGCCGTGCGAAGCGGCGTCGATCTCGGTGACGTCCATCGAGGAGCCGGTGCGGATGGACACGCACTGGTCGCACACCCCGCACGGCTCCGGGGTCGGCCCCTTCTCGCAGTTCAGGGAGGCCGCCAGGATCCGGGCGGACGAGGTCTTCCCGCAGCCTCGCGGGCCGCTGAACAGGTAGGCGTGGTGCAGCCGCCCGGAGCGCAGCGCGTGCCCCAGTGCCTCCGTGACGTGCTCCTGGCCGACAACCTGGGCGAACGTCGCGGGGCGGTACCTGTTGTACAGCGCTGTGCTCACTCGCCTGCTCCGGATGCTCGAGATGATCGTCCGAACGAGGAGGACCCCCCGCACACCCGCCAGAGCCCGCTTACCCTTGCTGCCTTCCGGCCCTGGGGGAGTTCACGAGGGTAGCGCCGCACGAGGGGTCTGCTGGGCAGTCTAGCGGTCCGCCGGCGATCGGGGACGGGAGGGTCCGGTGCCCGCCTGTGACCCCGTTCGCGCCCCCCAGCGACCCCACTCGGGCCCGCTGTCGGATAGGCTCCCCCACGGAGGATTCGCCTAGTGGCCTAGGGCGCACGCTTGGAAAGCGTGTTGGGGGCAACCCCTCGAGAGTTCGAATCTCTCATCCTCCGCAATGATCTTCCCGGGCTCGCCGGACTGCCCAGGTTTCTGACCAGGCGCAACGTGACCGGCCCCGATCTCTTTCGCTTTCTCACCCGTCCCGGTGCGGACATGGTGCGACGTCGCGTCGCACGAGGGACCGCCGCCGGGACGGCAACCCCCGGCCGAGCTCCGCGCCGACCTCGACGTCGACCGGCAGGGGAGCGGCGAGAGTGAGCCGGGCCCTGGTGCCGCATCCCGACGACATCCCGACGACCAGCTCGACGGCACCGGCCGCCATGGCCTGGCGGACGTTCGTGGGTCCGGATGCCGGCTGTGCCCCGACCGAGTGCTTGCGGACGGCCGTTGGCGCGTGGCGCTCCACCACGGCGCGGGGTCGGGCGGGCTGGCGCGTGCGGGGCCGGGCTGGCAGCCACGGAACCAGGGCGCCAAGGCCGCGGGAACGGGACTTATGCAGCCCACATCCCGCCGCCCGGCAATGTGTGGCGCCTGGGTGAGTCTGGGCTGTCACTCAACCGCCACGGCTGATCGAGACCGTGCATGAGGCCCAGCCGGTGTGAATACCTGTCGGTTCCGGCCTGCTCCGGACACACGCCTGCATCGGGGCCTACGCCAACACCGCCCGGACCGTGTCCCGTCTGCGCAGACCTCGAGGCCGCCTGGCACGAGACCATCGAGGTACCCGCCGCTCCCGCCCTCGTGGTCCAGGCAGCCATCGGCGGTACGCCGGCCACCCCCGCCACCCTGGACGGGATCGTCGACCTGCGAACCCGACTCCCACGGCTCCACCGATGATCGATCAGCGCGCGGTCGACACCAGGCGCGCGCCGCCCCGGGCGCGCAGGTATGGCTTGATCATCCCGTATTCGTGAAGATCACCCAGGTCTCGTGGTTGAGAGTGGGCGAGCAAGGACCGGGTCACGAATGTGCTCGGTTCCGACAAGCCGCTCCTTGCCAGGAGCTACCCGACAGCTACGAGCATCGGACGGTCCGCTACTCTGCTCGCCGCTCGTCTCCACGGGGGTGGACGAGCGAGGGGGGATCGCGACATGTCGCGTCAATTTTCTGTGCTGGGCTATCGGGCTTTGGCCTGGATCCGCCGGCATCCGATTGCAAGCGGGATCATCGGAGTCTTCCTGCTGCTGCTCGTGATCGGCTCGCTGGCGGCACCGCCGGAGGAGAAGACGCCGACAAGCAGTCCGGCCAGGGCCACCACTTCACCGACACCGACGACATCCGCGACGCCGAGCGCGTCGCCGGGCTCGACTTCACCGTCGCCGAGCGACTCCGTGTCCGTGCCCCCTGCCACCACGGTCGCCGTGCCACCTCCGGCTCCCGCCTCGGCGCAGCCTGTCCAGCAGCAGGCTCCGCCTCCCGCTCCCGCGCCGACGCAGGCGGTGCAGCAGCAGGCCCCGCCTCCGCCGCCGGCGGCTGCGCAGCCCGCACCGCAGCCCACGCAGGCTCCGCCGCCAGCGGCACCCGCGCCGGCGGCCGTCTCCTTCGGGTCCTGCGCCGAGGCGCGCGCGGCGGGCGCTGCCCCGCTGTACCAGGGCCAGCCGGGCTACAGCAGCAAGCTCGACCGCGACCACGACGGCGTCGCGTGCGAATGAGACCGGCTGACGCCGCCAGGCGTGTTCGACTGTTCGGGCGTCGCTTTCCGAGCCGCCTCCCGTTTTCGTCGCGGCAGAGCGACGCCGACAACTGTCATCTGGTGGGCGGAAGGAGCGCCCAGAAAGGTCTCCTGCGGGCACTGGCTTGACCTTGACCCTGCGTCAGGCTTCCAGCATGGCGGCATGACCGCTA